>NZ_BTTQ01000023.1:0-1236 GCF_036246245.1 Companilactobacillus muriivasis | reverse complement strand
CGAAAATTTCAATAACAAGTTAGCCACTTGGACAAAATAAATTGAATCCAAGTGATATCAGTATTTGAAGTTTATAAATATGTCTTTAAGCGCCACAGGAACTAGCAAAGAGTTCTTGTGGCGTTTTATAGTTCAATAACTTTCTAGGCATATTGTTGAGCTTAAATTCTATGTCTCTTATTACTTTTGGGCTGACTGTATCCAGTGACAGCCCTTTGGGCAAGTCACGACGTATCATTCGATTATGTACTTCATTTGTTCCACGTTCACAAGATGTATATGGGTGTGTGAAGTAAACATCCGCAACGCCAGCCATATCAGATGATAGATTAGAGAACTCAGGGCCATTGTCTGCAGTGATTGAATTGATAAGATCACCATAGTTCTTTATGATCTCTTTCATAGCATAATCTACAGAGTCGGCATCTCTACCGTCAATAAGTCTCATTATTTCAAAGCGTGTCTTACGCTCTATGAGCGTTAAGACGACACTCTCATGGCCATTTCTTTTGCCCACAATCGTGTCTATCTCAAAGTCCCCAAAGGATTCTCTGCTATCAACACTTTTAGGGCGTTTCTCAATACTACGACCAAGTAGACGCTTATGCTTTTTTGAAGTATGTTGCTTAGTCGGTCTAGTTGACTTTTCTACCAGATCAATATTCCGGATTTCAAGTCGTTGTTCATCAATATATTTGTAAAGTGTAGTAGTACAAACCATTTCATCTACTAAGAATAATTCTTCGTTCTTAGCTCGTCCAACGGCCGTATCAGGTGACCATCCATTATCTATGAACTGGCTTACAAAGAAGCCTAAAAAGGCTGTGACTTGGTCGAATTTAGAAGGACGATGGCAAAGCTTACGGTTCTTTACATACTTTTGATGTGCAGTGTCAGGAAAGTAGCAATTCAAGTGTTGAACTTTACCATTAACTTTCTTGATCTGCTCAACAGTACCTCTGTTAATTTCATTATTAATAGTCTGAGGTGAAACGCCGATAGCTTTAGCTATCTGGCGATTCGAGTAGCCAATTGAATGAAAGGAAGCAATCTTTCCACGTTCAATTTCAGTTAAATGATGTCCTTTAGGACGATTTATGATATTCTGTTCTAGCACCAAGACGAAAAACCTCTTTCATTGTTTGTGTGAGAACTCCAATGATACCTGATTTTTACGTCTTGGTGTTTTTATTTTGTCATTTTTCTAAAGTGGCTAACTTGATTATAAAATTCGCC
>NZ_BTTQ01000022.1:0-1453 GCF_036246245.1 Companilactobacillus muriivasis | reverse complement strand
GGTTCTTTGTCAAATCGTATTGATGAATGATTTTGAGCCTAAAGCACCTCTTAATTGAGGTGCTTTTTCTATGCACAAATCAGTCTTATTCTTTTAAGCAAGTGGTCAAGATTTCTGAACCCATAGCTATTATGTTTAAGTTTCTTTATCTTACCAATGGTTCCCTCTAGGGGACCATTGGAGTAAGGCAATAAGCAACTATTGCTTACGTATTTTAAGTTCTTACGCAATGTGCTGATTGACGTATCCATAGCAGTATTATTCTTCTTATAATTACGGATAGTTTCTCTAAGTAAATTAGGATTATGGTCTTTAATTGATGATTCTATTAATTGATATGTTTCATATGCTTGTTTAAATACTGGTGATTGATCAGTGCCGAGATCAATCACATTTTGAATTGTAGAGTATTCATTTATACCGAATATATATTTTATATTAGTGGCATCCACATCTGCCCATGGCAGGTGGAACAGGCGCCAATCCTTCTTTAGAGCTTTGTATTGACGAGACTTTTTATCGTCAATTTTCTTCAATGTCTGAATTCTAACTTGGTCTAAAGCCCTACTACATAGTTGAACAATATGAAATCTATCAACTATTATTCGTGCGTTTGGAAATACTTTATGAACTACCAATTGGTAATTGGCATTCAAATCAATGGATACAGTCTTCACAGCTTTGCGTTCTTTGAGACTGTACTTATTAAGAAAATGTTCTGTTAGGGTCTTTGATAGCCTATCGTGTACAAGATCAATCAGGTGATGTGTTTTTGCGTCAATGGCTATGAAGGTAAATAGATGTTGAACAGATCGAAATTCGTCAAAACACAGATTTTCTGGAAGGTAGGCACATCTGCTTGGCAGATGTGTATCCTCGTAAAGGATTCTGCTTACTGTACTTGTTGAAATACCGAGTAATTTGGCCATAGAAGACAAAGTAAATGACTCTTTTGCCATAGAGAATATTCGAGATATAACTTGTTTTGTCATTGTATGATTCTTGATAAGTAAGTCACTGTGGGCACCGCAGGTGCTACCACAGTTCTTACACATAAAACGTTGTTTCTTGAGTATAAGATGATATTCCACACCGTTAAAACTAGCTAACCTTGCATTGGTAGTACGTTTGCCATTCTTTACTAGAGTATTTTCACCACACTGAGGGCAACGATTTAGGTTATAAGACAATTCAGCGCGAACTACTTTAATACGTTTCAAAGTGCCATGGATCTTGATCTTTGAATCACTCACTGAAACATTTTTAATGTTATTGTCTTTTATGTTTAGTACACAAAGTATAGAATTGTCTTGGGACATTATTATTCTCTCCTTGGATTGGGTTTGGTCGCTTAAATCCTAACATGAGAACAGTAATGTTCTTTTGTTTTGCTTAGAAAAAGACATAAAAAAACTGGTATTGATTATTCATCAATACCAGAAAGTATAGAACC
>NZ_BTTQ01000021.1:0-1560 GCF_036246245.1 Companilactobacillus muriivasis | reverse complement strand
CTAAAGGTTGAAAGTTGAATATTATACAATAACCCCGGCATGCCGGGGTTTTATTGTACAAAAATAGACATGAGCTTACTCATATCCTTATAATTAAGTCGCTGAAACCAATATATAAGGGAGTATTCATGTCCATGACTATTTTACAACATTCAGACACTTCAGTTCACCATTCATTTCATAAATTTTCTAAATTGGTACACTTATCTGATATTTTGCGTTCCGCAAATATCAATAAGACAAAAGGTGTTAGGGTAACAGCCTTGTTAGAGTGGCTTATAGCGGCCGTTTTTAACCGTTATTCAATTTTTAGAGCCAATAAAAGTAAATTATTTACAACGAAAACCGTTAGAAATTGTTTAAATAATCCTCATACCAATTGGCAAAGACTAGTTCAGTTGTTGGCAATTAACCTAATATCCTATGTGGAACATTTTACAGATTCTAGAAGACGTCAGGCTTTAATAATAGATGATTCACTATTCAAACGTGAGTTTTCAAAAAATACTGAATTACTAGCGCGTGTTTTTGATCATGACAAACAAAAGTTCTTTAAAGGATTCCGTACTCTAACCGTAGGTTGGAGTGACGGGAATACTTTTCTGCCAATTGACTTTGCATTAATGTCATCGTCAAAGAAAAAGAATCAGTTAGGTGTTTTTAAACGATTTGATAAACGTTCCTTGGCATATAAAAGGCGTGATCAAGCAAAGCGCAAGATGAATGATGTGGCTCTTGAACTAGTAGATTCTGCTGTAAAAAGTGGCATAAAAGCCAAGTATGTTCTTTTTGATAGCTGGTATAGTTCGCCGCACATGTTCTCGGAACTACTCAAACGCGGACTTTTTGCGGTAGGCATGCTCAAAAAAACTAAGAAAGTATACTTCCGCTATCGCGGTCGTACCATGGATGTAAAAACGCTTTATGATATTCTTTGTCGGACCAAGTGGTCCACAAAGGAGAAGTACCTATATAGCTCGATGGTTACCTTTAACGTTGATGGTCAGGAAATGCCCGTTAAATTAGTTTTTGTCACTAAACGTGGAGATAAGAACAACTATCTAGTTCTAGGAACAACGAAAACAAGTTTGGAACCTACTGATATTATTCAATTGTACGCTCGCCGTTGGCAAATTGAAGGCTACTTTAAAGTCGCCAAACAATATCTCCAATTCGATAAAACACAAATCCAAAAGTATGATGGATTGTGTGGTCACTTGGCTATCGTTGCACTTGCTTATGATATTCTCGCCTTAAACCAGCGAGAATATATCGACGATCGAACGATAGGCGATATATTCTATGATTATGGACGAAGTTTGCCTGATATTGCATTCGTTGATGCGCTAGATTTGTTAATAACATCAATAAATGGTCTAGTTAATAATCTTGAAACGGATCATTCGGTATTAAATCAAATCTTTGATGAATTTATAAAAGCATTACCTAGTGGCCTTATCAGGCAACTAGATAATGCTTCGCATTGAAAAAAACTATTTTTTCCACCACATCTCAAGTGGCTCAAGAGGTGTGATCTATTTTTGTGCTTTCAACCTTTAG
>NZ_BTTQ01000020.1:0-3993 GCF_036246245.1 Companilactobacillus muriivasis | reverse complement strand
AATACTCCCTTATATATTGGTTTCAGCGACTTAATTATAAGGATATGAGTAAGCTCATGTCTATTTTTGTACAATAAAACCCCGGCATGCCGGGGTTATTGTATAATATTCAACTTTCAACCTTTAGATAAAGATTTTTAATCATGAGAATTAAGCTGTATAATTGCATTCTATCTACTATATAATATAGAGAGAATTTGTTAGAAACGTAGATAGCAAATTAATCGGAGTTTATTTATGGATAACAACAATAAAAACAATATGTCTAGAGAGCGTAGGCAAAGAACTCGTAACAGTGCCTTAGCCTCTAATAACGGTGGTAACATTAAACGCCCATTTGTGAAGATTCTAGGTTTAGTATTTTTAGTCATGATTTTCGTCATGGGTGCTTATGGATTTAGACTATATGCCCAAACGCAAAGTTCTATGGGTAAGACTTACAGGCCTTTGGATGGTAAAAAGGTTTCTACTCGTATTAACAATAAGAAACCTGTCTCAATTCTTCTATTAGGTGTCGATACAACTGACGATGGTGTCAGAGATGCTGAAAAGGATTATCGTGGTAATTCGGATACAATGATTGTTGTAACAGTCAATCCGGATACGAATAAGACTACGATGATGTCTGTTCCAAGAGATTCCATGGCTCAAATTTGGAAGAGCAGTTCGAATAATACAAGAAAGATTCAAAAAATCAATTCAGCCTATAACATTGGTAATGAAGAGAGTGCTGTTGCTACAACAGAGAAATTCTTGAACATACCGATTGATTATTACGTTAAAGTTGATTTCAACTCATTGACACAGATTGTTAATGCTGTTGGTGGTGTTGATGTAGATGTACCATTTAGCTTTTCTTATGGTGATACTGGTCAAAAGGAATCCCATTTCAAGAAGGGTAAGATGCATTTGAACGGTAAACAAGCTCTTGATTATTCAAGAATGCGTTACGAAGATCCAAAAGGTGATTATGGACGTCAGTTAAGACAGCGTCAGGTCATTACAGCAATTATTAAGAGTGCTGCAAGTGCCAAGACGTTTACACGTTATCAAAAAGTATTGGATAGTATTTCTAGTTCAATGACAACAAACTTGAGCTTTAGCGATATGCAATCAATGTTCTTGAATTATCGTGGTGCGGCCAAGAGTATCGGCTCTGATCACGTTCAAGGATATGGCTCAATGATCAATGGTTCTTCTTATGAAGTAATTCCTTCTAAGGAACTACGACGAGCATCCAATAAGCTAAGGAAGCAATTAGGCTTATCCGAGGAAGATTTGGATAATGAAGAAACAAGATTAAATACATTGAATGAGGATAATGGTTTCTCCTTTGAGAGTGGGAACCAAAACCAGAACTATACAATCTTTACAAGAAATCAAACGTCCGAATAAGGATTTGACTAAAGACTGAAACAATAGTTTCGGTCTTTTTTATATGTTTTTAGTGAGGGCCTCCGGGTCTGGCAGTAATTAAGTTCTGCTGTGAGATCGGTTCGAGCCAAAGTGCGGTCTCAAACCTCGATTTTGAACTTCGTAAAATACGCGAATTTCAAAATACGTCAGTAGTGTAAGAGCAGAAAATCGCTGCTCTAACGCTACTTTCACTGCTGAACTCCATTACTGCCAGACCCTCCGGTTAAGTTGGCTGCATGGACTAGTCTGACTTTGGGTGATAACATGTATTCTTGTGTGTTTTATTAAAAATATGAATAAATAGATAATTTACTATTATAAGTAGTAAAAGGTTAGATGGAACCAAGCTTAATATAGATGGTTTTATAATATATATAATTCAGAACATTAATAGAATTATTAGTAATAAAAAGATAAATTAGTCGGAAGGGATGAGGGTATTCACCAGCTATGGAAGTGGCGTTATGGTTTTAGCCATTACACCACCGGGCGAGTTTGGAGACTTACCGGTTTTTGGTAAGGCTTCAAACCGAGGTTCGAGACCGTACTTTGGCTCGAGCCGTTCCGCATAGCAGGCGAAATACTCTTATCTCTGTAGACGGAACATTTCAAATACAGAGGAGACAAATATGAGTGTTTTAGAAGTACATGACTTAACACAACAATTTTTGGAT
The DNA here is from genome assembly GCF_036246245.1 of Companilactobacillus muriivasis. Taxonomy (NCBI): domain Bacteria; kingdom Bacillati; phylum Bacillota; class Bacilli; order Lactobacillales; family Lactobacillaceae; genus Companilactobacillus; species Companilactobacillus muriivasis. The sequence continues at coordinate 1,903 of NZ_BTTQ01000020.1, read as the reverse complement.
AAAAGATTGTACGATTCAGCCAACTTACAGGTTAATAAGGAAGACCATTTGGGTATTATTGGACAAAATGGTGTCGGTAAGTCTACCTTTATCAAGATTTTGACTGGTCAAATTGAACCTGACGAGGGGAAAATCTCTTGGAAGAAACATTTAACTATCGGTTACTTGGATCAACAAGCCAAATTAGCTGCCGGAATGACGATTTACGAGTACCTAAAAACGGCGTTTTCAAAATTATATGAAACTAGCGATAAGCTAAACGACATTTACATGAATAACCCGGATGATGAAGACCTTGAAAAGGCTGGAAAGCTTCAAGAAATCTTAGATGCCAACGATTTCTACGAATTGGATACTAAGATTCAACAAGTTGCTACTGGTTTAGGACTCGATGCGATTGGATATGACCATGACGTTTCCAAACTTAGTGGTGGTCAACGTTCGAAGATTATCTTGGCTAAAATTTTGCTCGAACAACCTGATATGATTCTTTTGGATGAGCCTACTAACTACTTGGATACTAACCATATTGACTGGTTGGCTGATTATTTGAATAACTTTGAGGGTGCCTTTATCGTAATTTCCCATGATTATGGCTTCCTAGACCGCATTATTAACTGTGTGGCTGACTTTGAGTTCGGTAAGATCACTAAGTATACTGGATCATTGAAGCAAGCTCTCAAACAAAAGGCTGCTAATAAAGAAACATATATGAAGGCTTACGTTAAGCAACAGGACCAAATTTCGAAGACTAAAGCTTATATTAGAAAGTTTAAGGCCGGTTCACGTTCTAAGAGTGCCAAGAGTAGGGAGAAACAATTGTCCCACATGGAAGTCCTCACACCCCCAGGGAACAAGACTGCAGCTAGCTTTGGCTTTCCATATATTGAAGTACCAAGTTCTCGTATGTTACTAGAAGTAAATGATCTTAAAGTCGGTTACGATGGGAAAGCTCTGTTTGATAAAGCATTGAATTTCTCAATCGTTAGTGGCGAAAAGATGGTTATTAAAGGATTCAATGGTATCGGTAAGTCTACATTGATCAAGACACTACTAGGCATTATTCCTCCTATTGAAGGTAACTTTGATTTCTCAGAGACTGTTAAAATTGGATACTTCAAGCAGGATCTAGTATGGAAGAATAACCTTGAGTCACCGTTTAAGTACATAAGTGACGAGCATTCTGACAAAGATGGTAAGGAAGTTAGACGTGTATTAGCTAGAACTGGATTAACTAACCAACAAATCATGTCTCAAATGCGCTCATTATCTGGTGGGGAGCAGACTAAGGTTAAGATTGCTGACTTGATGTTCGACAATACTAACTTCCTATTCATGGATGAACCTACTAACCACTTGGATGACGAGTCAAAGGCCGCTCTACGTAAAGGGCTCAAGAACTATGATGGATCAATGATTCTCGTAACTCACGAGGAGGATTTCTATAGTAGTGATTGGATCGATAAGGTCTTGGATATTGAAAAGATAAAAGAAAATTGATTATTTTCAAAAAAATATGAAAAAGTACTTGCATTGGTTTACTATTAACGGTAAGATATTACCTGTTGTCACGAAGAGTTAACAACGCCAACGGTTTAGTAATGATTTTGCTTGATTGTTGGAAAAATTATTTCAAATAAGTTCTTGACATTATGTTTTGAACTTGGTAGAATAATTAAGTTGACTCGAAAGAGCAACACACAAGATTTTGATGAATTTATTCATTAAGTTCTTACAAAAATTATTTTAAAAAGTTCTTGACATTCATTTGTTGGTTTGATAAAATAATTAAGTCGCTGATGAGCGTAAGCGCTTAATCAGCTGGTAGACCTTTGAAAACTGAACAAAGTTTTAACACTAAAATTGTGTAGGCCAACATTTATTTGTTGGATTTACAACGAAG
>NZ_BTTQ01000019.1:3379-5182 GCF_036246245.1 Companilactobacillus muriivasis | reverse complement strand
TTGATAAAATAATTAAGTCGCTGATGAGCGTAAGCGCTTAATCAGCTGGTAGACCTTTGAAAACTGAACAAAGTTTTAACACTAAAATTGTGTAGGCCAACATTTATTTGTTGGATTTACAACGAAGTCAATTCGCTAGTATTTAATATTTTTATTGAGTCACAAACTTTTAATATGAGAGTTTGATCCTGGCTCAGGACGAACGCTGGCGGCATGCCTAATACATGCAAGTCGAACGAACTTTCCTGATGATTGAAGCTTGCTTCATGAATCAGATCTAAGTGAGTGGCGGACGGGTGAGTAACACGTGGGTAACCTGCCCAGAAGTGGGGGATAACATTTGGAAACAAGTGCTAATACCGCATAACAACTACTTTCACATGATCGTAGTTTAAAAGATGGCTCTGCTATCGCTTTTGGATGGACCCGCGGCGTATTAGCTAGTTGGTGAGGTAAAGGCTCACCAAGGCAATGATACGTAGCCGACCTGAGAGGGTAATCGGCCACATTGGGACTGAGACACGGCCCAAACTCCTACGGGAGGCAGCAGTAGGGAATCTTCCACAATGGGCGAAAGCCTGATGGAGCAATGCCGCGTGAGTGAAGAAGGTTTTCGGATCGTAAAACTCTGTTGTTGAAGAAGAACATGCGTGAGAGTAACTGTTCACGTACTGACGGTATTCAACCAGAAAGCCACGGCTAACTACGTGCCAGCAGCCGCGGTAATACGTAGGTGGCAAGCGTTGTCCGGATTTATTGGGCGTAAAGAGAATGTAGGCGGTTTATTAAGTTTGAAGTGAAAGCCCTCGGCTCAACCGAGGAAGTGCTTCGAAAACTGGTAAACTTGAGTGCAGAAGAGGAAAGTGGAACTCCATGTGTAGCGGTGGAATGCGTAGATATATGGAAGAACACCAGTGGCGAAGGCGGCTTTCTGGTCTGTAACTGACGCTGAGATTCGAAAGCATGGGTAGCAAACAGGATTAGATACCCTGGTAGTCCATGCCGTAAACGATGAGTGCTAAGTGTTGGAGGGTTTCCGCCCTTCAGTGCTGCAGCTAACGCATTAAGCACTCCGCCTGGGGAGTACGATCGCAAGATTGAAACTCAAAGGAATTGACGGGGGCCCGCACAAGCGGTGGAGCATGTGGTTTAATTCGAAGCAACGCGAAGAACCTTACCAGGTCTTGACATACCATGAAAAGCTAAGAGATTAGTCTTTCCCTTCGGGGACATGGATACAGGTGGTGCATGGTTGTCGTCAGCTCGTGTCGTGAGATGTTGGGTTAAGTCCCGCAACGAGCGCAACCCTTATTATCAGTTGCCAGCATTCAGTTGGGCACTCTGGTGAGACTGCCGGTGACAAACCGGAGGAAGGTGGGGACGACGTCAAATCATCATGCCCCTTATGACCTGGGCTACACACGTGCTACAATGGTCGGTACAACGTGTTGCGAACTCGCGAGGGCAAGCAAATCACTTAAAACCGATCTCAGTTCGGATTGCAGGCTGCAACTCGCCTGCATGAAGCTGGAATCGCTAGTAATCGCGGATCAGCATGCCGCGGTGAATACGTTCCCGGGCCTTGTACACACCGCCCGTCACACCATGAGAGTTTGTAACACCCAAAGCCGGTGGGGTAACCCTTCGGGGAGCTAGCCGTCTAAGGTGGGACAAATGATTAGGGTGAAGTCGTAACAAGGTAGCCGTAGGAGAACCTGCGGCTGGATCACCTCCTTTCTAAGGATATGATGCGTAAGCATCAACGGAAATACACAATTGTTAAAACTTTGTTTAGTTTTGAGG
>NZ_BTTQ01000019.1:0-3043 GCF_036246245.1 Companilactobacillus muriivasis | reverse complement strand
CTCGTACCTTGAAAACTGGATATTAAGAAATAATGAATTAAAGAAACACCGAAAACTGCGCGATAAAAATGATTAATTTCATATTTTGTCAAGATTAAGTTATAAAGGGCGCACGGTGGATGCCTAGACACTAGGAGCCGATGAAGGACGTAACTAACGACGATACGCCTCGGGGAGCTGTAAGTAAGCTTTGATCCGGGGATTTCCGAATGGGGGAACCCAAATATCGTAATGGATATTTACTTGTTTGTGAATACATAGCAATCAAGAGGAACACGCAATGAACTGAAACATCTAAGTAGTTGCAGGAAGAGAAAGAAAATTCGATTCCCTGAGTAGCGGCGAGCGAAACGGGAATAGCCCAAACTAAAGAGCTTGCTCTTTAGGGTTGTAGGACTGATGTTGTGAGAACAAAAGGTAATGATAGTTGAACAAGTTGGAAAGCTTGGCCAAAGAGAGTGAAAGCCTCGTAAACGAAATCTGACCCACTCCATTCAGTATCCTGAGTACGGCGGAACACGAGAAACTCCGTCGGAATCTGGGAGGACCATCTCCCAAGGCTAAATACTCCCTAGTGATCGATAGTGAACCAGTACCGTGAGGGAAAGGTGAAAAGTACCCCGGAAGGGGAGTGAAATAGATCCTGAAACCGTGTGCCTACAAGTAGTCAGAGCCCGTTAATGGGTGATGGCGTGCCTTTTGTAGAATGAACCGGCGAGTTACGTTAACATGCAAGGTTAAGATGAAAAGTCGGAGCCGTAGCGAAAGCGAGTCTGAATAGGGCGATTAAGTATGTTGATGTAGACCCGAAACCAAGTGACCTACCCATGACCAGGTTGAAGATGCGGTAAAACGCATTGGAGGACCGAACCCGTGTATGTTGAAAAATGCTGGGATGAGTTGTGGGTAGCGGTGAAATTCCAAACGAACTTGGAGATAGCTGGTTCTCTCCGAAATAGCTTTAGGGTTAGCCTCGGGGATTAGGATTATGGAGGTAGAGCACTGTTTGGACTAGGGGCCCGTCTTGGGTTACTGAATTCAGATAAACTCCGAATACCATCAATCTATACCCGGGAGTCAGACGATGAGTGATAAGATCCACCGTCGAAAGGGAAACAGCCCAGATCACCAGTTAAGGTCCCAAAATTCATGCTAAGTGGAAAAGGATGTGGAAACGCATAGACAACTAGGATGTTGGCTCAGAAGCAGCCATTCATTCAAAGAGTGCGTAATAGCTCACTAGTCGAGTGATTCTGCGCCGAAAATGTACCGGGGCTAAGCATGATACCGAAACTGTGGATGTGTCGTAAGACACGTGGTAGGAGAGCGTTGTAAGAGCATTGAAGCTGTACCGTGAGGAGCAGTGGAGTTCTTAGAAGTGAGAATGCCGGTATGAGTAACGAAAGACCAGTGAGAATCTGGTCGGCCGAAAGACTAAGGTTTCCTGGGGAAGGCTCGTCCTCCCAGGGTTAGTCGGGGCCTAAGATGAGACCGAGAGGTGTAATCGATGGATAACGGGTTGATATTCCCGTACTAGTTTATTTTGTTTGAACGATGGAAGGACGCAGGAGGATGATGTGTGCGCGCTGATGGATATGCGCGTCCAAATAGTAAGTCTTGATAAGAGTCAAATGCTTTTATCTTTAAGGACAAGCTATGATGGGGAGTGAAATTTTAGTAGCGAAGCACAGTAACTCACACTGCCGAGAAAAGTTCCTAGTTAGAAATAAACTACCCGTACCGCAAACCGACACAGGTAGTCGAGGAGAGTATCCTAAGGTCAGCGAGTGAACTCTCGTTAAGGAACTCGGCAAAATGACCCCGTAACTTCGGGAGAAGGGGTGCTGGTGTAACAGCCAGCCGCAGTGAATAGGCCCAAACAACTGTTTATCAAAAACACAGGTCTATGCTAAATCGTAAGATGACGTATATGGGCTGACGCCTGCCCGGTGCTGGAAGGTTAAGAGGATCAGTTAGCTTTTGCGAAGCTGAGAATTGAAGCCCCAGTAAACGGCGGCCGTAACTATAACGGTCCTAAGGTAGCGAAATTCCTTGTCGGGTAAGTTCCGACCCGCACGAAAGGCGTAATGATTTGGGCACTGTCTCAACGAGAGACTCGGTGAAATTATAATACCCGTGAAGATGCGGGTTACCCGCGACAGGACGGAAAGACCCCATGGAGCTTTACTGTAGCTTGATATTGAGTTTTTGTGTGACATGTACAGGATAGGTAGGAGCCGTTGATTTCGGAACGCTAGTTTCGAAGGAGGCATTGGTGGGATACTACCCTTGTTATATGAAAACTCTAACCCACGCCGCTCAGCGCGGTGGGGGACAGTGTCTGGTGGGCAGTTTGACTGGGGCGGTCGCCTCCTAAAATGTAACGGAGGCGCTCAAAGGTTCGCTCAGAATGGTTGGAAATCATTCGCAGAGTGTAAACGTATAAGCGAGCTTGACTGCGAGACTGACAAGTCGAGCAGGGACGAAAGTCGGAGTTAGTGATCCGGTGGTACCATATGGAAGGGCCATCGCTCAACGGATAAAAGCTACCCTGGGGATAACAGGCTTATCTCCCCCAAGAGTTCACATCGACGGGGAGGTTTGGCACCTCGATGTCGGCTCATCGCATCCTGGGGCTGTAGTCGGTCCCAAGGGTTGGGCTGTTCGCCCATTAAAGCGGTACGCGAGCTGGGTTCAGAACGTCGTGAGACAGTTCGGTCCCTATCCGTCGCGGGCGTAGGAAATTTGAGAGGAGCTGTCCTTAGTACGAGAGGACCGGGATGGACATACCTCTGGTGTACCAGTTGTGCCGCCAGGCGCATCGCTGGGTAGCTACGTATGGAAGGGATAAACGCTGAAAGCATCTAAGTGTGAAGCCCCCCTCGAGATGAGATTTCCCATTCCTTTATGGAAGTAAGATCCGTTAGAGATTATGACGTAGATAGGCTGCGGGTGGAAGTGTAGCGATACATGGAGCTGAGCAGTACTAATAGATCGAGGACTTAATCGAGTAAGAGTTTACAGCAGTTCGAAGTGATTCAAA
>NZ_BTTQ01000018.1:0-9538 GCF_036246245.1 Companilactobacillus muriivasis | reverse complement strand
TTGCAACTGGCTCCCATGAAATCTTGAATCAATAGCTATAGTTTAGGGGCACTTATAAAAAAACGTTGTTAAAATAGCCCCCAATATCTATAATGTAGATATTGGGGGCTATTTTAACAACGTTTTTGAGGGGTTATTTGCATATTATAGACCCTATATATTCATAGCCCCTTTCTGTTTGGTGTTAAAGTATTAGTCATCGATGTCATGCACTATCTTGTTTAGCTCCGTTTTGATGGAACTGGGAATATTTTCTAAATTGAAATGATTATATATTTCTTTATCCTTAAGCATCCTTTTTTGTGCCTTATTTAATTGGATGGTTTTTAAATTATTATTTTCGTCTGCCTTTTCTTTGTTATAATAAAAATCGTTGTACAAATCGAGGAGGAAAATAATGAAAAAGATTACAGCATTTTTATTGTCATTATTAATGTTACTAGGGGTATTCGCTCCAGCAACTGCAACAACCGTTCAAGCTAAGGCTTCCGAGAATATCAAAGCTACTTACACTTTGAAGAAGAATAAAAAGAAGATTGCCAAGAAAACTATCACATTGAAAAAGAATGCCACTGTTACTGATGGTCTTAAAAAAGGCTGGAAAGTTAACGACAAAGGCGGCTTTATCACAGCTATCGACGGTCACAAACAAAATAACAAGAAGAAAATTTACTGGACATTCACTGTTAATGGCAAACAAGTTAACGTTTCAGCTGACAAAAAGAAATTACACAACAAAGACAAAGTTGTTTTCAAATTATCAAAATATAACGGTTAATGATTAAATTAAAATATGAGATGAGGATAAATTCAATATCCTTATCTCATATTTTTTTGCATAAATAAGTAATTTTACAATCTACCTTTTTATTTAATTTTTAAGGATCAATACAACCACTTTTTTCACAAATCGGATAACCTAAATCCCAGATTAATATCATTTTTAACAAATCGATTAATTTAGTCGCTGTTAACGAAACGGCTATTATTGTATGAACAGCGAATGCCCATATGAAATCTGTTCTCGCCCTTCTGAACCTCTATTAATGCCACTATCCATAATAAGCATGCCTGTATAGAGCTCTTAATAATAAAGTCCAAACCACCAATAATCATAATTGTCAAAAAAATATTTTCACTCCATCTATTCTTAGGTTATCAAAGTAATCTTGATATTGTTTCTCATTTTTTCTAGGATATTTTTCAAGATCATTATTTTCCATAGTATTTTTCAACCCATATATCCACCATGAAGAATTAAATAATGCTGAAAATTCAACAGTAGGTTTGGGCTCGTGACTCAATTGGTTAAAATCATTTTGATATAAACGCCTTTTGTTTACAAATCCAAATATTTTTTCATCTACAGATCCAGAGCCTTGCTGCCACTGATTGTCACCAAAAATGCCACCAACTATTATTGGTGTTGTTCTTAAATGTTTTCTTTTGTCTATTACCATATTCAGCAACTTTATTTTCATTTTGATTGTCGTTTTTATCCTTGATGTGACTGGTATTAGAACTATTCGTCAAGGTATCGTCCTTGTCGTTTAATTGTTGCTGATGAGTAGCACTAGAAGATTCAAACAAGCCACTCAGTTTCTGAACGTGTTCTTTTAATCGATGGTTCTCTGCAACCGTTGCTATCTGTAATTTTTGCTGCTGATCTAAGGCTTGTTGTAAATTTGCAATTTGTTGATCTTTAACATCAAGTTGCTTCAGCAAGATCTGATCAATATTTTTGTCCTTGTCGTTTTCAGCTTGCCGATTTGGTTGTCGTTCTTGTCGTTTTTGCTTGTCAAAATTAGCAAGCATTTTAACGCCTTGGTTGTCTATTTCTAGATGGTTTTTAACTTTGTAAGTGTGTTTGCTTCGAAAGCCATTAATGCTATTAATACGTTGATTAATAGCTTGTTTTGACAATTTAAATTCTTCTGAAAGTTGCCGAATAGTCTTGCCCAATAGTTTCACCGCCTAATTAATCCGCCTTAAATTATAAGTTAAAAACGACAAGAAAACCAATCGACAAGCAAAACTTAAACTTGGTTGTCGATTGGTTTTCTTTAGGTATCAATCTTCAAGCTAAACTATAATTGATTTGGTTCTGGTTGTTGCCACCAATGAATGTTGCTTTAACAGCAAATATCCCGAATTAACAACAACTAAAGTTTGCATCTAGTTTTTTCCCTAATGGCTTGTTTTGATACACCAAACTCATCAGCAAGTTCTCTAATAGTTTTAGGCATGTTTTCCAAACCCCTTTCGGAGTTCAGCAAGTGCTTCTTTTCTTGCTTGATCTCTTATTTTTTTATCGTGTTCCGCTTGTTTCTCAGCCACCGCTTGTTTCTCAGTTGAGCCTAAAGTTAACCCCTTAACTTTATCAATGGCACGCCATTTTTCCTGTTCTGTTAATTCACCATTATGCTGAATGTTAAAGAGTTTTTGACGTTCAGATTGAAATTGACCTTGTGAGAAGTCGTCAGCGTCTTTCTTTTCAGGTTTCCAGGTAAACGAATAGCCAATAACTGGTTTTCCGCGCCCTTTACCATATTTTTTTCTAACCGTTAATCCTCTAAACAAAGGAGTTAATTCTTCTCTAATTGGTTTAAGAACGTATCTATCAACGTCTCCCGGTTTTTTCCAATAACTTTTAGGAATATCAAGTAACTCAAAAAAATCTTCTTTTGATAAAAAAGCATAACCGGTTGTTCTGAAACCTTTTAACAATCTAAAAGCGGTTTTAGCATAACTGCTTCGAAGATCTCTAAATTCCGCTAAAGCATATCTAACCCACGTGTCTAAATTATTAAGAAGTGGCAAAGCATCTTTATATACTTCAATGTCTATATAAGGAGAATCAGCTTCACCAACAATTCTGAATTTAGTAAACATAACAAATATTTCTCTATTTAATCCAGATTTACTACGTCTTCCAAAATGAAGTCCCATTAACTTTTCATAAGTTCTTTGAATATCATCTTCAAAGCGATTATTTGCAGTCGGTTTATAGTTGCTCAAATCTTTAAGTTGTTCAAAAGAAAATCTAACTGTCTGATCTCCCTTATCACGCATACGAGAAATAATTGAAAAAAATAGATTCATTTCAATAGGGGTGAATTTACGTAACGGAATGGTATTAAGTTCAGGATCATATTTTATAAGTTCATTGCTCATAATCACACCTCCACAACTATCATACAAAATCAACGATTGTTTATCAACGATCACCATTAAAAACCTCGTTGATAAACAGACAAAACCTCGTTGATAAACAGACAAAACCTCGTTGATAAACAGACAAAACCTCGTTGATAAACAGACAAAACCTCGTTGATAAACTTCTATAAGCCTTGGGAGAGTAAGTCTCAAAAGGGGTCTAAAAGAGGTTTAAAAGAGGTTTATAAAAGAGGTTTAAAAGAGGCACTACTGTACGAGGTCAAAACCTAGAATCAAAAAACACAAAGGAGTGAGCCAAAAAACAGCTCACATTAAACTTCAGTCGCTATGCTCCTTGCGCCTCACTCTGTTCGTTGCCTAAAAAGGTGTGACAAGTCACATTCATTCGGGCGCTGACGCCCCGAACCCCGTCCAAGCTGAGCCAGCTTGACCGCTTTTTCACTCGCCGTTAGGCAGGAAAGCAAAGTTTTGTAGAAACTTTGGCTTTCGCCATTTCAGTTTTAAGACTTGTTTAAAGCTGTCAATTCCTTATGCTCCTACGCTTTGCTCGTCCGCTACCATTGACAGCAAATAGTTAGCTTTTCTAAAACTTGATAAAGATTTAACTGCTATGTCCCTTTTTAAGGGCCTTATTTTTTGTTATCAGCGATTTTGAGACTATTTATATATATTTATACCAACACAAAATAAAAAGCCCTCAGTGAGCTTTTAGAGGGCTAGATGACAGAACCTGGGAGATTACTAATATCTTCTTGCCTTTTTTGCAAAATATAAGTATCCAGGGAATCATACAAATTCTTTTTGATCTCGTCAGGTTCATTGACAGTAGCTTCAAACAATTCTTGAATATCAACTTGCCAAGGATCAGCAAGCGTTTCATCAATTGGTTTTAATACTTTCTTTTAGTTCAGCTTAATTACTCCTAACATTAAAATAATAATTTCAAATTAGATACGCAGTTCTTAAAGTTAGTTATTCAAATTTTGTTGCCAGGTTTATGAAGATTCTCTGCATAAAACAATTAAAAAAATTTGGTTGAAAGCAGCGGGATATGCAACAATTTTTAGCGTTTAAAGCATAACAAACTCAGTTAAGTGCAAACATAAATTGGATTAAAAATACAGTCAATTCAATAACAGCAGAAATTGATTTTATGTTTATCAGCAGACCGAGTGAAACGAGGTCAATGCGCACTTACACATAGAATTTATTCTATGTTGTGCTAGACCCATTAAAAACCTGTATCAAAAGTCGCCGTTGGCGACAACTAAAAATCCAAATAAAACTAACCAAAATCAATTTGATCTAACATACTTTCGGTACTTGCTTGGTCTAAGCCTAAATAAGCTAGAGTCATGGCTTCACTTGAATGATTTAATAAGTGCATGACTAAGCCAATATTGTAATTGGATTGCGTATAAACGCGATAAGCCCCAGTTTTGCGCATAGTGTGGGTACCAAGGTAATTAATGCTTAAAAGATCGCCGACTTTGCTCATGATTTTATAGAACTGTTTTTCCGTAATATGGCGTTCTGGGTGTTGAATGGACGGAAAGAGCCATTCAGATTCTAGTTTATGATCAAGCAGCCATTGACGATACAATAAAAGCTCTGTTTGAACAGGTTTAAGGTACAAGGTATTAGGCTTACCCGTTTTTCGGTCGTGAATGAACGCATTTTGTTTAATAGCACCGTCCGGATTAAAAATATCGGTTTGTTTTAAGCGCATGACATCACTCACTCGCAGTAGCGTAGCTTTGCCAACTTGAAAAACTGTATAGTTACGCCGGCCAGCTTTAAAGTTGTTGAGTAAGGTATCTTGAACCTCTTTGAGAACGTTTGAATCTTTGATGGGTAAGACAACTTGTTGCATAGTTTTAGCTCCTTAAAAATTGATTTTTAGTACAAATTAAAGTACAATATTAAGTACAATGAAAGGGTGGTAAATATGACATTAGCACTAACACAGAGCGATTTTCGCGCTAACCTAAAAAAATATTTAGATCAAGTTAATGACGAAGACGAAACCGTTTATATTGCTCGTTCAAATAGTCGCGCAGTAGCCATCGTTTCACAAGAAAAAATGGACTGGTTAGAAAGAGCATTAAAAGCTAAAGAAGGTTCGTTAGAATATGCAATTGCACGTGATCAGTTAATTAAACGCCATGTTTTACCTGACGATGAAATTGTTGAATCAGATGATGGTTATTGGGGTCAGTTTAAATAATGAAAAAACTAAGATTTAAACCACGTGCAACCTTTAATGCTGATCTAAAACGGTTAGCCAGTTTAGACAAATCTATTATTGAGGAAGTTCGAGCAGCCATTGACCTGTTGCTTGAGCAACAACAATTACCACCAGAATTTGAAGATCATGAGCTTAATCGGCGAATGAGCGGTTATAATGAATTTCACTTACGAGATACCCCGAAAAACAAAACACCAAGCGAAACTAACGATGTCCTGGTGGTTTATACGATTGATAAAGATGAACTAGTCTTAATTGGCATTCGAGTCGGATCGCATGATCGTTTATTTCCTGGTCAAAATCGTTCCAAAAGGTATCGAAAAAATGACGAATAAGAGAAGTCATTTATACCATATAAAAACAAATAACCCCCAACATCTACATTATAGATATTGGGGGTTATTTTAACAATGATTTTGAGGGGTTATTTGTGCCTTTTTTTAATCGCCCCTATAAAACAGCCCCCGTTATCTAGTGGATAGATAATAGGGGCTGTTTTTTTGTTTAATGGTATTATAGGTACTATATTAGTATGAATATATTGGAGAAATAACATGTATAAAAACATCAAATAAATCGTCAGCGGATTGGGCGCTTTTATAATTGCCCAATGGCTCTATCATACTCTGTCACAATATCCAAACATCAATATTTGGCTGGCTAGACTGCTTCCTATTCTTATCATTTTTATTGTGTTCTTTTCTCTGCAATGGATAATCAACACATTTGAAAAGTAACCTTATAAATTTTAGTTATTATATTGGGCTGAAACCCTTGCTACAAGCGGACTAGCAAAAATGCAAGCTCGACAAAAACATAACTAAATAATCTATTGCTCTTATGATGATATTTTACCAAACGAGAAAAACTAGTCCGGAATATCAGCATAAGAGCAAGTGTGTTAATCAGTCCGTATTAGATAGTTTTCCGTCGACAATTTTGTAGACATTATCAGAAAACTCTCGCAGACGATCATCGTGCGTGACGATGACGACTGCTTTTTCCTCGTCATGCGCAATATTAGCAAAAAGTTGGCCAACTTCTTTGACACGTGCCGTATCTAATGCTGCCGTAGGTTCATCGGCTAGGATGATCGCCGGGTCTGTATACAACGCACGGGCAATTGCAACGCGCTGTTGTTGACCGCCAGACAATTCGCCAGGGTATTTGTTTAATAATTTTTGAATGCCTAGCGTTTCAATAATTTTGTCAAATCCATCTTGACTGAGGTTATTGTTAGGCTTCACCTGGTCAACAAGTTTGAATTGGTCTGCTACGGTTAAATATGGCACGAGATTGTACGCCTGTAAGACGAAACCGATTTGTTCAAGTCGTGTTTTTTCGGCTTCTTTGGTACTCAAATCACTGATGTCGTGACCATTCAAACGAACTGAGCCGTCTGTTGGTGTCTGTAACCCGCCTAAAATGGTTAGCAAGGTACTTTTACCAGATCCTGAAGGACCAATGATAAGCGACACCTCACCAGCTTTAAACGCTAAACTGACGTCTTCTAGTGCCGTAACTAAATTGGTTTTCTGACCAAATTGTTTCGTCACGTGTTCAAGGGCTAGTTTTTCTTCACGCATCTTTTTAACCTCCAATTACTGATACCGGATCAATCTTACTAATCACACGAATCGGAATGATTGCACCCAGTAACCCGGTTACCATCAATCCGGCCGCAATGAGTCCCATCAATCCCCAATCAAATGCCATTGGTACGCTATCTGGAATCCCAAATTCAGTTAATGCCGATAGTACAGCACCAACGACGATACCAGTTGCCATAATAAAGAACGTCTCAAATAACGTATTTTGGGCCAAGAAACGATTTGGAATGCCTTGTGCACGCAAAACTGCCAAGTTAGGCAATTTTTGAACCGTTAGAATGTAGAGGAAGATGGTAATCACAATCAATGAAATGACAATCAGGAAGCCAATCATGAGACCAAACGTCGCTTTTTGCGGTGTATAACCTGGCAATTTATTGATAAAGGCTTGGTATGAATAAGTCTTTAATGCTTTATCATCGACCGATTGTGACGTTTTTGAAGTAACTACGCTACCTTGGAATTGATCTGACACGCCCTTAATGACACGCCATTGCGCTAACGCGCCATAAATAACAGGTGCGGTGTTATACGTGGCATTTTTCGCATAACCCACGATTTTATATTTCGTATCAGATAACCCGATCGAAATTTTATCCCCCATACCGTAAATATCCTTATCAACTGAGTCAGCGAGGACGACTTCGTTAGCTGCCTTTGGCAAGTGCCCCTTGGTTAATTGTAGGTTTTTAGCGATGTACTCGTCGTTATTCATCCCAACGAATTGTGCGGATTCACGTTTTCCGCCAATTTTCATATTAACTGGTGTAATGCCAAGTGTTGCGGTTTTGTCGTCGCTTAACTGATCCACCTGTTTCGTTGTCAGTAATGACTGTCCGGCATTGCCATTAGCGTCTTTGGTCATTACAAAGGACTTAGACTGCCAGCTGTCCACCGCAGCGGTGTTAGCTGTTGCCAGCCCGAGCGCCAGGGCACTTAAAATGAAAATCAAATAACTGATTAAGACGACGACTGTTAGAATCAAGCCGTACCGTAGTTTTTCTTTTTTAATCTCTCTAATTGCTAAAAACATTTGTTCCTCCTGTATTTGTTGCAGTTCAGCAAACTTACTATACACAAGTATACATGCTCTTATGATGAGATTCCGGACTAGTTTTGCTAGTTTGGTAAAATATCATCATAGGAGCATTTTTATTTATGGTTACACGTTATGAAGAGGACTTAAAAAAGTCCATTGTGGAGATGGTTAAAGCGGGACGACGATCCGATGGATTATCCAAGGAATACGGTCCTTCAGCCGATTCAATTCGGAATTGGGTTAAAGGCGCTAAATCAGTTGAGCTAGAAGACGGTACTGAAGTAACGTCCAAAGAATTCAAACAACTTCAAAGGGCCAGATCAGCTATTAACGCTATTTAATTCTGCCTGAGGGTGTGACCGAAGTTTCCTAACCATGGGCTTGATTTTAGCAACGACCAACGGGAGGCGCAGTTAAATGTGAGCGTGGGCTTCGCTCACTCCTTTTTGAGTGAGGGGGGAATTGGGGACCTTGAAGCTTCCAGATCCTGGCGGATCAAATCGAATTGTTGCCGAGAAATATCGCTTTGGTAATGATGACTAAAATGTTGCATATGATCACCAACTTTTTTGACAGTAGTTATCAAATTATTTGGTCAAAATCAAAGATACTAAACAGCTTCTAAAGTTATTGAGTAACGTATCTTGAACCTCCTTGAGAACATTTGAATCTTTGATGGGTAAGACAACTTGTTGCATAAGCTGTTAGTTCCTTTACTTTAAAATTAATTTAGTTGCAGAAAACCTAAAAATCGAATATTATAATGTAGTACGATGGTAAACTTAAAGGAGGCGGATTAGAATGAGTAATACTATTATTAAAAACAAGACAATTTCAACTCGTGTAACACCTGACATTAGTGAACGGGCTAAAGCTAATCTAGCAAAACAAGGGCTAACCGTTTCTGAGTATATACGCTTATCGTTAGTTAAAGCGGCCAATAATGAAGTTCGATTAGTCAGCTTTTTAGATTCTCCGGAAGCCTTAGCCGCTAAAAAAGAAGCAGAAACAGGGCAGGTCAAAAACATTGGTTCATTGACTGACTTTGAAGATTGGATCGATAAGTTAGATGCAAATTAAACAGACCAAATCTTTTGAACGTGAATTAAAAAAACTAGTCAAAAAACATTTCCCAATAACTGTCTTGAAGCCTTGCTTAGAAGCAATTGTTGAACAAGATGTACTTGTTTTGAAACAGATTAAAGATCATGCATTAAAAGAAAATTGGCGTGGCTATCGTGAATTTCACCCTGCCAGATATGGAAACTATGGTAAAAATTATGACAACTGGATTGTTATTTATCAGCTAGATCATGATGAATTGATTTTGCTATTGGTTGCAACTGGCTCCCATGAAATCTTGAATCAATAGCTATAGTTTAGGGGCACTTATAAAAAAACGTTGTTAAAATAGCCCCCAATATCTATAATGTAGATATTGGGGGCTATTTTAACAACGTTTTT
>NZ_BTTQ01000017.1:0-18169 GCF_036246245.1 Companilactobacillus muriivasis | reverse complement strand
ATAAAAGCATTACCTAGTGGCCTTATCAGGCAACTAGATAATGCTTCGCATTGAAAAAAACTATTTTTTCCACCACATCTCAAGTGGCTCAAGAGGTGTGATCTATTTTTGTGCTTTCAACCTTTAGATCTTTATATAAAAAGTCCTGATTTAACTGATGTACTAAACACTGAAAGATTAGTATTATCTGCCGTTTCCAGAGCTGAGAACTAGTTTTTTTAGGATTAATAATCAAATTATTTAAATACCTTACTTATTGAAATTTCCAAACTATTCAATGAATTTTAACATTAATAAATACATGTTAGCATCCCAAATATTATGATTGTTCAACAAGTTGATAATTTAACCAAAAATCAATCAAAAAATACACTAGCCGGAGGCTGGCAGTAATGCAGTCTGCTGTGCAGGTGGTATGAGTGCGCCAGCACTTATACCACGGGACGAATTTTTAAATTCGCGGTCTTGGCGAAGTTAAAAATCGAGGTGAGAGACCTTGGCTCGCACCGGTCCCCATAGCTGACTGACATTACTGCCAGCCTCCGGCGGCCTTCCCAAACAATCTAAATTATATGTTTTTAATACCACATGTCAATTTCATCAAAATAATTTTGTCAAAATATAAAGTCGGATATAATCAAAAAACTATCTTATTATTTTTAAGTTTTAGCTCCTGATTTCCTGTATAATCACCTTCGTAGGAGGATTTGAATAATGCCAGATGCAAGTAATGCAAAGACATTCAGATGGTGGAATATTGCCTTACTAGGTTTTACCACTGTTTGGGGTCTTAATAACGTTATTAACAACTTTGCCAACCAAGGTTTAGCTGTTATAACTTCATGGATTTTGATCATGATTCTATACTTTGTCCCATACACTTTGATGGTTGGTCAATTGGGATCAGCCTTTCAAAATGCTGGCGGGGGTGTCAGCTCTTGGGTCAAAGCACTATCCAATAACAAGCTAGCTTATTTCGCTGCTTGGACTTATTGGGTTGTTCACGTTCCATACCTTGCTCAAAAGCCACAAATTATCATGGTTAGTTTGAGTTGGTTATTTAAGGGTAATGGTTCATTTATCAAAACTAGTTCCCCATTATTAGTTCAAGGAGCCAGTTTAATTATCTTTCTAGCTTTCGTTTGGTTAGCTAGTAAAGGTACTGCCACTCTAAATAATTTAGGTAGTATTGCCGGTATCGCTATGTTTACTATGTCAATGCTATTCATTATCTTGGGTGTCAGCGCACCATTTATCACTCATGTTCAAATTGCTACACCTAACATGACTGATATTCATACATATATACCGAAATTCGACTTTCAATACTTTACGACAATTTCCATGTTAGTCTTCGCCGTTGGTGGTTCTGAAAAGATTTCACCATACGTTAACAAGACTAAGAATGCTTCCAAAGAATTCCCACTTGGTATGATTATCTTAGCTGTCATGGTTGCTGTTTCAGCCATTCTAGGATCATTTGCTATTGGCATGATTGTTAACTCAAACCATATTCCAGCAGATTTGATGGCTAACGGTGCTTACCAAGCCTTCCAATTCTTAGGTAACAGTTTCCACGTTGGTAACTTGTTCGTTTGGGCTTTTGCGATTACTAATACCGTTGCTTCAGCCGCTGCCCTTGCTATTTCAATTGATGCTCCATTGCGTATGCTTTTAGGTGATGCTGATTCTAAATTCATCCCTAAGGCACTTTCAAAGAAAAACAAGCGTGGCGTAGCAATCAACGGTTACAAGATGACTGCTGTTCTTGTTTCTATCTTGATTGTCGTTCCTGCTCTTGGTATCAATGGTATGAACGATTTATATAACTGGTTGTTGAACCTTAACTCAATCGTTATGCCTATGCGTTACCTATGGGTATTCTTCGCATTCATGATGCTTTCAAAGCACATCGAAAGTTTCCAATCAGATTATATGTTTGTTAAGAACAAATACGTTGGTTTTGGATTAGGTCTCTGGACTTTCTTCCTAACAGCCTTCGCATGTATCTTAGGTATGGTTCCTAAGATGAATATGGCACAAGATCCATCATCATGGTGGTTCCAATTGGCACTTAACATCATCACACCAATTGCTTTGATCACTCTTGGTTTGATTCTACCTGCTATTGCCAAACGTACTAATAAAGATTTAGACGAAGCTTAAACTTAATTGCCTCTCTGCACAGGCGATTTTATAGGACTATCAGTTAATTCTGATGGTCCTTTTTTTTGCCGTCTCCAGAGATGAGAGTATTTACCTGCTATGCGGACCGGCCTGAGCCAAAGTTCGGTCTCAGACCTCGGTTTGAAGCCTTACCAAAACCAGGTAAGTCTCCAAACTCGCCCGGTGGTGTAATGGCTAAAGCCATAACGCCACACCCACAGCTGGTGAATACTCTCATCTCTTCCAACTAATTTTCTTATATTGAATAATTCTCTCTATAAATGATTCACTAAAACTTCCAAATCACCTTATTAAGACATCTATGCAAATAAAAGCTCACTAAACAAAAAAGAAGCCAGACCACAATTCAAGCGGTCTGACTTCTATTAATATCTAAAACACATTTTCAATTCATACATTAAATCAATTAAAACCAAAACCCCAGCCACAGGTTGCCAGAAATTTCACCAGCAGTGAAAATATTATAATGACGCAAGTCATTATAATATAGGGCGACTTGGAGACTTACCGGGTTGTGGTAAGGCTTCAAGTCGAGGTTCGAGACCGTACTTTGGCTCGGACCGGTACTCACAGCAGGTGAAAATTGCTGGCAACCTGTGGCGGCATCCTTCAAAAACCTAATCACTAGAACTGTCAGAACTTGAAGATGTATCAGAAGAAGATGTCGATGATGAAGATGAACTGTTGGAATTTCCGTTGGCATCTATTTTGACATCTGGTACATTGCCACCATAGCTTCTAATTTCATTCATAATATCAACCAACTTCTGCTTTTGATCAGCTTTATCTGAATCATCGTTCTTATAAGCATCCTTAACCTTCTGCAATTGTGAATTGTACTGTGGCATCAACTTATCGACCATTGACTGTCGCTTCTGAGCACGTTCTGTCTCGATTGCTTCCTTCTCAGCCTCGTACTTCGCAACTTTCTTATTATCCTTAGCTGCTTGGAACATGGCCTGACTCATATTCAGATCCTTTTGTAATTCCAAAATCTGCTTATTGAAATCAATCTTGGCACTCTGGCGCTTAACATTGGCGTTGAGATAACGAATCTTCTGCAATTCACTCAACTTACTATTGTATTGTGATTCCTTAGTGATTGGAGACTCATTATATTTATCGATGGCTTTTTGAACCTTATCTTCACGACTAAATTCTTCTTTCTTAGTTAGGTGATAGATAATTCGATAATCAAGGTTATAAAGTCGGTTCGTGTTCTTATCTTCTTGATCGGTATTATATTTCGAAAAGTCGTTATCAATAATATCTTGAATACTTGGTTTTTCATTACTTGCTTTGACAGAAATATTACTGCCGCTGACTGTGATGGTACTTGGTTTCTTGAAGTTAGTTTCCTTTTGCTTCGTATAATCGACCATGTACTCACCTTCAGCTTTGAAAGCCTGCATCGTTAAGGCATCTTCACTCTGTGTCAAAGTTGAAGGCACATCGTTACCAGTCCAGTTAGCAATTGTGAAATTAGGTGTCATCCCAACAAAGTAGGAATCTTTCGTATCATCAGTCGTACCAGTTTTACCAGCCGTGTACTTATAGTTATCCAATGCCGCTGCTTTACCCAACCCATCAGTAATAACTGATTGCATGGTATTAAGCATCATATAACTGGCATTCTTCGTATAAACGTCCTTTTTCATGTGCGTATTTTGATAAATAAAACGGTCATTGTCATTATCGTAAATACTCGACAGATTACTTGGATGAATGAACTGCCCACCACGTGAGAATGAGCTGTATGCGGAGGCCATTTCAGTCGTTGTTGTCCCATACTTGAATGAGCCAATTGCCAAACGCGGATCATCTTTTTGTTCGGGACTCAAACGAGCAAATTCCATTTTAACTAAGTCATCATAATAAGTATGCTTAGTATCCGAAGCTGCTAATTTGTATGCAATTGTATTAATTGAGTTTTCCAAAGCATGACGTAAAGTATTGCTACCTGTATAACCGCTATACCAGTTATGAATCACTGGACTTCCGACCGCCGAATCAATTACGGTACTCTGAGGGAAATATCCCCGTTCAAAAGCTGGAGCGTAGGCAACTATCGGCTTGGCTGTGGAACCAGGTTGACGATAACCACTTATCGCACGATTAACTTGGTCCCCATTAGTTGTTCGTCCACCGACTATCGCTATAACGTCGCCAGTTTTGTTATCAACGACGGTACTAGATACTTGTGGCGTTAACTTTCCATGGACATCCCTGCCTGTATAAGCCTTATACGTATTATTGACTAATTGCTCAATCTTATTTTGAACAGTTTCATCAATCGTTGTTCTAATCGTATAACCACCATCCATCAATTGACCATGAGCACGCTCGTAAGCTTGTTGGTAACTGGTGTTATAGGCGTTACGGTCAGCGTTATCCTTAAAATCATAACGCATCGTGAAACCAGCTGACTTCATCAATTCCTCAGTCGCATTAAAGACGGCGTAACTTAACGCATAATTATTGGAAACATCATTGTCATAACGCTTCTGATTAATTTTCAAACCTAATGGGCGCTTACGTGCAGTCAAATAAGTCTTTTTAGAAATCAAACCACGTTGATGAAAGATATAAAGAATCATATTACGGCGTTTTATCGTCCGTTGCGGTGCGGCTACTGGATCATAGTAAACTGGATTATTAGGGATGCCGACTAGCACAGCCAATTTATCGATTGATAAATCCTTCTGATCCTGTGAAAAATAATAATCAGAGGCAGCACTGAATCCGTAAGAACCATGTCCCATATAGACATCATTGATGTAGAACTCGAGAATCTGTTTCTTGGTAAATTTCTTCTCCAGTTGTTGGGCAATAACCATTTCTTTCAACTTACGCGTTAGATTTTGTGATTGATCCTGCAAAATAACATTCTTAACTAGTTGTTGCGTTAAGGTCGAACCACCTTCAGTTCGGCGGTGCAAAACGGTTGAAACGGTCGAACGCAGAATACCATACAAATCAACACCATGATGAATGTAGAAACGTTGGTCTTCCACAGCTACCAATCCCTTGCTAATACCAGGATTAATGTCATTTATATCAGTATAAGTGGAACTCGACTGTGACAGTTTCTTGATTTCTTTACCGTTACGGTCATATATAACGGTCGAATTTTTAGGATGAAAGTCTGACTTCTTCAAACCTTGGCTGTATGAATAGCCATCAGCAATTGTATTTCTAATATCATAGCCGTATTTCCACCAGAAAGCCCCAACACTCAAAACAATTAATAAAATGATTGTTAAAAGTATCCACGGCCATTTTTTTCGTTTTTTAATTAATCTGTGTTCCATTTTTTTCTTACGCATAATTAGCCCCTAATTAACATAGAATGTTATTCCAGAAGAGATTTGTGACATCAAATTAGACAAGTCTGATGAACTAATTTGCATACCATTGTTGTAACTTGTGCCTCCAGCATAGATGAATCCAAGTGTTGACCCATTGCCAAAGTAAATTGAACTGTTCAATGCTGAATTATTCTTGAACCAGAATACCGGTGTGGCTGAATTGAAATCAGCTGTCGTATTATCTGGATCAGTGATATTCATTGAAGTAAAGTCGCTTTCGCTAGCGTTCGAAATATACTGTCCAAAGTCACTATTGCTACTATCTGTAACGATTGCATCCGAGCTACCGGCATTAACGAGTTTCTTAATCGTATACTTGCCGGAACTAACTTGTGAACTAATAACATTAGCGTAACCATCTTGAGCCACATACTTACCACTGACTTTAGTCATCAACGCCAAAGTATTCTTGCTTGAGTTGTAGTAAAGGACATTCTTACCAGTGATACCAGCCTGTGTTAAAGCATCTGATGCGCCAGTAGTTGAATTGAGACTGCCAACAATATCGACAGTGGCAGGAGTATATTTCTCCGTCAAAGGTGAATTTCTTAGTGCTTCTAGTTCTTGCTTAACTGCTGCAACTCGAGAACTCTCACCTTGATGATTGGCAAAGTAGTCATCCATCTTCGTAACAGCCTCGGTCCAGCGTTTTTTAACCGTCTTATTTTTGACCAGTTTATAATAAGTATTAACCATTGAGATTTTCTTAAAACTCAAACTCGAGTTATCGGCCGTATAGGCATTCCAAGTCTTACTCAAATACTTGTCAGCATCCTGAGTTTGTTCATACCATATCTGAATCGTATCGAGTTTATTACGCTGCTTTTGATAAACGTCTTGATTCTTCTCTTTTAACAACGTCTTATCCAAATTATTGATGGTATCACTCGTCACATCATCACGATAGTCACTTTTGCCGTCATATAACGCGTTAACATCTTTCGTCCGATCCTTACGAGCCTGAATATAGTTCTCGAGCTCATGATATTTTTGAATATTGCTCTTCGTAATCACGTAACCATCGCTGACATTGATCACCTTGCCGATAAAATCCAATGAGCGATAGTTTAAATCAGTCTTTAAAACTTCCAATTCTTTATCCTGATATTGACTAGATATTTTTGAAGTCACAACTGCATTGACGACACCACGTGAAAGCATGATAAAAAAGATGATGGCCGTTACTACACCAACAATGCCAGCACTCACCATCAAATAATGCTCTGATTTCGTCCTACTCTTTAAATCTTTCTTATCTTTCATTATTTTCCCCAAATATCTAGTTCATCTTGTTATTATATATAGTAAATTATCCTACAAATAAAGGGTGGAAATTTTGAAAAAATTAAACAAAAAATATATTAAATGGATCATTATTCTTCTCTTACTAGTAATAATTGTATCCTCATATGCCCTTAACCTAGGAAAAATCAAAGATAAGACGGTCGATGGCATTGCTTCACTCACCATTCCGTTCTCCCTGATTGTTAATCCTAAAAACATTGATGAAGATATTGCACCCAAAGCCGTTGATATTGATGACGGCGACATGACTAAGGCCAAACAGCAAGCTATCAACTTAGTTAGTACTATCAATGATGACTATGATAATACGAAAGAGCTCTCATTCTTATCCAATGACCAAGAAAAAACTTTGTTGAAAAAGGTTCATGAGAAACCCCATCGCTACATTGCCAAAATGACCCTACTCAACTTTGGAAAAGATTCCGTTGGCAAATACATCACTATCAGCTGCAATCGATACGATGATACGAAAAATATTGTCAGCTATCGTTATCGTCTTTACTACCATGGCGACACGATTAAATCAGCTAAGTATCTCAATACCAAGTCTAACAAGTATCCACCAAAATTTGTTATTTCAAATATCGAATTAGGCAAATCTGGTAACGATCAGGCTAAAGCTTTCTTGCAACGTTTAAAGACAGCCATTATCAACTCGAATTTGACCGCAACTAATGCCAATGAACCCGGTAACTTCAATCAAATATCAATCAACTTAGGATTGAACCCTGATAATAGTAATAATGGCTTATATGCTTTAGCTAAAAATTCCAATGCCCGTGTCAGCAATTCTAGTATTGTTGGTTATCAGATTTCCGATGTACCTCGATACACGCGGGTTTATATTAAGCAATTAAGTAAGGACAATAGTTATTACTATACATTAACTTTTAGCCGCAATAGTGGACGTTTTATTAATTTCCAAAAGGGGATTATTTCTACTGACGGTAATAATTAATTTATTGAAGATAACCGTGGTGCTAGTTAAATATTCCGTCTACAGAACTGGGAAATATTCACTAGCTGTGCGGAACGGCCCGAGCCAAAGTGCGGTCTCGAACCTCGGTTTGAAGCCTTGACACAGTCCGTCAAGTCTCCAAACACGTCCGGTGGTATAAGTACGGGAGAATCCTCCCGTACTTATACCACTACCACGGCACACAAATATTTCCCAGTTCTTCCGACTAATTAATCATCAATAATTGAATGTAAAAGTATACAAATGTATTAATATTTAAGCTATTTAAACTATGTAATACTCGTAATAAATCATCAACTAGCATCGGTTTAATTAAGTAGCATAAGTTAGTTGGAAGAGTTGAGAGTATTCATCAGCAGTGAAAGTGGCGTTATTGCTTTAGCAATTACACCACCGGGCGTGTTGGAGCCCTGCCGATTTTGCAGGGCTTCAACCGAGGTTCGAGACCGCATTTCGGCTCGAACCGTACCGTGCAGTAGATGAATACTCTCAACTCTGGAAACGGCCAATTTCAAAATATTTTCACTAAAAAAGACAATTTATCTTCTGAACTTTCAGAAAATGAATTGTCTTTTATTTTTTCTTGCTATTGTTAACCAAAATACTATCGATAATTTGTTGTAAAGTCACCTGCGCCATACTGTCTTCAGCATTCTTTTGAATCTGATCATATATATCAGTCAAAGTTTCTTGAATATTGCCACCGACAATACAGGCTGGGTTAGTTTTTTCGTCGATATGTAAGAGGTTTTGATTATCTTCCATCACTTTATAAACGTCCAAAAGTGTAATCTCATCTGCTGGTCGGCCCAGTTTCGGTGCTACTACTCCAGGTCGACTGACTAACAAGCCAGCTTTACTTAAACGTGACATCATTCGACGCACTAAACTAGGATTGGATTCAATACTACCAGCAATCGCAGCGCTAGAGAGATCTCCGTCTTTACAAATATCGATATAAGCTAATATGTGGACTCCATCGCTTAGTTTATTGGAAAATTTCATATTTAAACGCCTCCTAGTAAAAAAATATCTTTTATTATCATAGCATTAGGCGCTTAGATGACAAACTATTCATTAATAACTGTTTGAATGGCATCTGAAATTGGTGTCAAATCACGGCCTAGTACATCTGGTAAATCAGTTGTTTCTTCTTGTAAGGCACCTTCAGAAATCAAATCTTGAATTGAAATGATAATACCGATTGTCATTTCGTCCATTCCGGCAGCCTTAAGTTGTTCTTTGTACTCATCATCAGTAATTGAAGCGGTCTTTACATCACCCATAGCTTGAGCTAAATCTGCATATGTACGACTCTTACCGGCAAATTCATAGACTTTTTTAGGATCGGCAGTAGCTAAAACTTTAGCAGCGGCTTCTGAATATTCACTTTCCAAAGCCCAACCTACTTTACTGTCGCCAGTTGAATAAACTAAAGCTTGTCCATTAACCGCAGCCTTCAAGCCAGCACCGTCATTTTCCAAATACCAGTTGTTGCGTAAGAACGAATAGTCCATCCCTGATGCCTTGATAAGTTTTTCAGATGCGATATGATCAGCAGCCAAAGGAACTGTTGTCTCGTCAGCATGTGGGAAACTTGTATAAGCAATGTATTTTACACCAGCATTTTTAGCAGCTGTAATTGCATTCTCATGTTGTGTTAAACGAGCTACTGGTCCACCCGGTTGAGATGAAATTAGAAGTAGACGATCAACACCTTTTAGGGATGCTTCAAGTTGTTTTTCGTCAGTATAATCTCCAGGGCGTACTTCGACGCCTTCTGGAACAATTGCTTCTGCCTTTTTGGTATTACGTGCTAAAGCGATGATGTCTGTTGGTGCTACTAGTTTTGCTAATTTCTTGATTGCATTTTGTCCAAAGCGGCCGGTAACGGCTGTAATTGCGTATTTTGTCATTGATATTATCCTTCTCTCTAATAGATGTTACTTTATTATTAACTTGTTATTATTATAATAACATCTTATTTCTTAGATGCAAGGATTTTGGTTTCTGAGGATATAAAAAAATCGGTTCCTTGGGGATTAGGCCTTGGAATCGATTTTTTTGTTTTGTTGTTGAATTTAGTTAGTTGATTTAGTTTAGTTTTAGTTTTGGAACTGGTGATGCTTTTGGTTATATAGGCGGTGGCTCTAAAACGAGTTCCGACAGGGCAACTCCTTCCGCTTTTCATAAAAAAGTAAATCGCCCGCTAAGTTCGGCGTGCAATTCACTTATTTACGAAAATGCTCGGGAGCTGACCGCCCTGTCTCCACTCTCTAGTTTGTCCACACGTCATTTACTTCAATTGTCTGTTCTCTATCTGGACCAACTGAAACTGTAGCGTATTCAACGCCTAATTGATCTTTAACAAAGTCCAAATAATCTCTGGCTGCTTGTGGCAACTCTTCCAAGCTCTTGGCTTGTGTCATATCTTCATCCCAACCTGGGAATGTCTTATATACTGGTTTACATTTTGCTAAAACGTTCAAGTTTGCTGGATATTCGTCGATAATCTTACCGTTCAAATCGTAGCCTGTGCAGACTTTGATTTCTTTTAGTCCTGTTAGAACGTCAAGACAATTAAGTGATAAGTGTGTTACTCCGGCAACGTTACATGAATGTTTTAGAACAACTAGGTCCAACCAACCAACACGACGTGGACGGTGTGTAACTGTTCCATATTCATGGCCGGCTTCACGTAGGAAATCTCCAGTATCGTTTAATTGTTCTGTTGGGAATGGACCAGCACCAACTCGTGATGTATAAGCTTTAACAACTCCGATTACATTGTCGATCAATGGAGCACCGACTCCGGCACCTGTTGTTACACCACCAGCAGGGTTTGATGAAGTTACATAAGGATAAGTACCATGATCAATATCAAGCATGATTCCTTGTGCGCCTTCAAATAGGACGTTTTTACCGTTCTTTAATTCCCTGTTCAAATAGGCAGATGTGTCGATAACACGATCTTTTAAGTCTTGACCAATTTGATAATACTTTTCAAAAATATCATCAAAGTTCATTGGTTCAGCACCGTAGATTTTAGTAAATAGTTCATTCTTTTGCTTAAGGTTTTCTGTCAATAATTCCTTGAACAACTCTTTATCAAGAATATCAGCCATTCTAATACCCACACGTGAAGCTTTGTCAGTATAAGCAGGTCCAATACCTCTATTAGTTGTTCCGACCTTAGAATCGCCTTTAGCAGCTTCTTGAAGCTTATCTAGTTCGATATGGTAAGGCAAAATTAACTGTGCACGGTTAGAAATTTTTAGGTTAGTTGTATCAACGCCTTGTTCGTGAAGACGACCAAGTTCTTCTTGAAGTGACTCAAGGTTTAAAACAACCCCATTTCCAATAACACTAGTCTTATCTGAATACAAAATACCTGATGGAACAGATCTCAATTTGTAAACATGATTATCGATATTGAGTGTGTGTCCGGCATTATCTCCACCTTGGTAACGTGCAATAATGTTAGCTTCACCACTGAAATAATCGGTAATCTTTCCTTTACCTTCATCGCCCCATTGAGTACCTACTACAACAACTGTTGTCATATTTCTTCTACACCTACACTATTTAATTTTCTGGAACATTCGCAATCGATGAAAACTTATTATAAGATTTCACGAACAATAATTTAGCTGTCCCACGAGGACCCGAACGGTTCTTACTGATGATGACTTCGACTTCACCAACATCTTGATCTTCCGGATCCTCTTGAGGCTCACTATTATTGTCATCACCATCTTCATCACGATAATAATCATCACGATAAAGGAAGGCTACGATATCGGCATCCTGTTCAATTGAACCAGATTCACGGATATCTGACAACATTGGTCGCTTATCTTGACGAGCTTCAACACCACGGGAAAGCTGTGACAATGCGATTATTGGAACATGTAATTCTTTTGCTAATTTTTTTAAATTACGAGAAATAACCGAAACTTCTTGTTGTCTATTTTCTTGACCAGTACCTTCGATCAGTTGCAAATAATCGATGATAACTAAATCCAAATTACCGCTTTCCTTCAAAAGTCGACGACATTTTGATCTAATTTCAGCCATCTTAATACCAGGAGTATCGTCGATATAGACGTTAGTCCGTGACAAACTACCCATGGCAACAACTAAACTGTTCCATTGATTCTCATCCAACTTACCAGTTCTCAACGCATTGGCATCAATACTACCTTCAGAACAAAGCATACGGTTAACCAACGATTCAGCACCCATTTCCAAAGAGAAAATAGCAACTGTGGCATTAGACTTTGTAGCCGCATTCTGAGCCAAGTTCAAAGCAAAGGCAGTTTTACCAACACCAGGACGGGCAGCAAGGATAATTAATTCATCCTTATGAAAACCAGTTGTCATGGCATCTAGATCTTTATAACCAGTTGAAAGTCCAGTAACATCACTGTCTTGATCATAGAGTTTATCAATCTCTTCAAATGAAGACTTTACAACATCTGAGATTCTTCTGAAACCTTTGTGATTTCGGTTTTCAGAAACATCCATGATTTCTTTTTCGGATAAATCGATAATACTATCAACATCTTCATCCTCTTCAAAACTCCGTTGAACAATTCCTGTGGCAGCATTGATCAGACGACGCAAAGTCGACTTGTTCTTAACGATTTTGGCATAATAAGTCGTATTAGCGGCTGTTGGTACGGCACTAGCTAGTTCAGCTAAATAACTGACTCCACCAATATCCTCAATTTGATTTAAACGATCAAGTTCATTTTGAACCGTCACAACATCGACTGGCTCTTCCTCATCGTTTAAATTCATCATGGCTTGGAATACTAATTGATTGGCATGTTGATAAAAATCTTCAGCCTCAACGTATTCCATTGCTTCGATTAAAGCATCCTGACTAAGAAAAACCGCTCCTAATACGGCTTGCTCGGCATCCTTATCATTGGGCGGTATTCTTGAAGTTATATCATTATTCATTTATTCCTACTTCTTTTCAGCAACATGTACACGAATGGTTGCTTCAACACCTTCAAACAATTTAACAGGAACGTTAATGTATCCGAGTGCCTTAACACCATCAGCTAATGTCATCTTGTGTTTATCAGCTTTGATACCATATTGGTTATTTAATTCTTCAGCAATCTTCTTAGTTGTTACTGAACCGAATAGACGGCCATCAGTACCAGCTTTAGCGGAAATTTCAACAACTGTCTTGTCGTCTTCAATCTGGGTCTTTAAAACCTTAGCTTCAGCTTTTTCAGCTTCATAATCCTTAGCCTCACGGTTTTGTTCAGCCTTTAATTTAGCAACATTAGCAGTTGTAGCTTCAATTGCCTTTTTATTCTTAATTAGGAAGTTTTGGGCGTAACCATCAGCAACATTCTTTAGTTCACCCTTCTTACCTTTACCTCTAACATCTTCTAGGAAAATAACTTTCATATTATATGAATCCTCCTCTTAGTTCTTCTTATTAGATTCAGTCAATACATCAACTAATTGATTTTTGACATCCTCGACCGTTGAATCAG
Organism: Companilactobacillus muriivasis; assembly: GCF_036246245.1. Lineage (NCBI taxonomy): Bacteria > Bacillati > Bacillota > Bacilli > Lactobacillales > Lactobacillaceae > Companilactobacillus > Companilactobacillus muriivasis. The sequence continues at coordinate 4,811 of NZ_BTTQ01000017.1, read as the reverse complement.
AAATTTGAGTTGCGGCATCAGACAAGTGTCCACCACCGCCAAGTTTCTCCATAATGACTTGAACATTAACATTTCCCAAACTACGTGCTGAAATACCAACACGACCATCTGGACGTTTGCTAATAACAAATGATGCTTCAACATTATCTAATGATAACAATGTATCTGCTGCTTGGGCAACAATAACTGGATCGTAAGATTGGTCTTCTTCGCCAAAACATACTGCCATGTTGCCATTGACCATCGTAATTGTTTCGATTAAATGACTCTTTTGAATAAACGAATCGATATTCTCTTTCAAAACATTTTGAATGACGGTCTCATCAGCACCAACTGAACGCAAGTAACTGGCGGCATCAAAGGTTCTAGTACCCGTTCTGAGTGAGAATGACTTAGTATCAACTGTAATACCAGCCAACAACGCCGTAGCCTCGATTTTTTCGATGGCTTTTTTATTCTTAGGCTGATATTCAAGCATTTCGGTAATCAATTCACTCGTTGATGAAGCATATGGTTCGATATAGATTAGCATTGGATTCTCTGGGAATTCCTCGCCACGTCTATGGTGATCGATAACAACAACTTTATTATTATCACCCTTAAACAAATCAGGATTGATGGAGATACTCTGTTTCGAGTGATCAACCATAACAATCAAAGTTCTAGGCGTCTTGATAGTCTCAGATTCCTCTGGTGAAATAATATCCTTTTTAATATTAGGATCTTCATCAATCATACCAAGCAAACGACTAACGTCAGAATGCAAAGTGTTGGGATTGATAACAATCTTACATGGAGTATTATTCATCATTGCAATCCGTCTGATACCAAGGGATGAACCCAATACATCCATATCAGGATGCGAGTGCCCCATAACAATAACTTGGTCGCTATCCTTGAGCAATTCTTGGAGTGCTTCACTAATCATTCTAGCACGAACACGTGTTCTTTTCTCCATTGGATCGGTATTTCCGCCGTAGAAACGAGCCTTTTCACCAATTTCTTTAACGACGACCTGATCGCCACCACGTCCAAGAGCCAAGTTAAGGTTCTTCTGTGCTTCATCATTCAACTTATGTAAATCATCAACACCATATGAGAAACCCATACTTAGTGTCAATGGCACATTTTGTTGTGATGTGTATTCACGAATAATATCCAGAATCTTAAAGCCATTCTTTTCCATATCAAAAATCCGACCTGTGTAGGCCATGATAAAGAAGTGGTCATCATCGATACGTTTCAAGAACATCTGCTGCTCTGAAGCCCAATTCGACAATTCGTTGGTAATATAATTATCCAAATTAGAGATATCACGGTCACTCATGGACTGAGTAATTTCCGCGTAGTTATCCAAATATACTTGCCCGATAACTGAACGATTTTCTTCATATCTCTTTTCAATTTTAGAGTAGTGCGTAATATCCATTAAATAGATGACTTTCAGTTCCGTTTGAACCTGTACCAAATAATACTTGTCATCGATTTGAATCGTTTGGTTCCCCGCAGGATCTTCACCATCAACCATACTGGCTAATTTAGCCGATACATCTCCGATGGTCATACTGTTAGATGGATTAAATCCTGTCTCTTCAACAAAGTAAGGGTTCACCCACTGAATCTGTTTATCAGTGTCATATAGAAGTATTCCTAATGGATACTCTACAAAACTGTTATCTGTTCCTCGATCAATTCGATACTGCAAATTGTTAGTATACTTACCTGCTTTTTCACCCAATAATAGGAATAAATAAACAAATAAAATTAACGAGATAATTACTAGTATAGCCTGAATGTAACCGGCTACAGAGCCGTGAATCAAACCAACTATTAATATCGAAAATAACATAACAATCAAAGAGACCGCCGTAAGTTGAGTTGAATGATCAACTCGTGAAAGGAAGAATTTCAGATTAGCTTTTATCTTTTTCATAATAGTCCCCTCTTAGATATACCCTTTAATTTTATCACAGGCGACTTCTTCTTTCTTCATATATAGTGCTGAAAATAACTATTAAAGAAAGCGGTTTATCTAAAACTTATCATCTTTAACAACATGTATCAGATGTCTTTCCCATAAATACATAAATCCACTGAAAAAAATGGTAAAAAACAACGCTTCAAGCAATTCTTGACGACTAAATAGCACGGCCAGAAAACTACGTTTTGAAAATTCTAGAAATGAACTGATTATCCAAAAAGTAAAAAAGTCGAGCGGCAACATCCTCAACCACTTCAGGCGAATTTGCTTTATTTTCTGTTCCTTATTTTGCTTAGTAGTTTCTTGATCAATTAAACCAAGCCGACGTAACGGAATCACCGAACATAAAATTGCAATCCATGAAACCGATAACAATTGAATTAATATAATTATATAAAAGAAATTTTCAAAATCATTTACCAATCCTGCTGCAGCATATGAAAAGCTAGCAATCGCAAACAAGAACTCAAAAACAAACAATACAATTACTGTCCTAATTGAATTTCGACCAATTTCATTCTTGACCCGTTCATCTATCACTCCAGGAATTCCAAAGAACTTTTTGATTACTTTATCATCCCACTTAGTCTTCATCTTGCTCCCTCCAAAAAAGCGTATTCAAATCAGTCTTCAATATCCAAGCCAGTTTGAGACACAGATCTAAAGACGGATTATACTTATCGTTTTCAATTAGATTAATAGTCTGCCTCGCTACACCAGCCCTTTCAGCCAGAGCCATTTGCGACAACTTTAAACTACGACGATATTCACGAACGTGATTCATCCATTCACCCTTCATTTCAAAAAGTCATATATATATTACATTTGAATTGTAGGACTTAAAAATAATTATGTCAATTATATATGACATTTTATTGATAAAAATAGACCCCAAGCTCAGTCAGTTTATGACCGTCATCAGGATCAAATGGATTTTGCTTTTGAGGGTTTAAAAAAAGACCACCGAAAAGTGGTCTTTAATTAATTTTCAAAAAATTAGTCTTCAGCAACGAATGGAAGTAGAGCCATGATTCTTGCTCTCTTGATAGCTACAGTCAAAGCACGTTGGTTCTTAGCACTTGTACCTGTAACACGTCTAGGTAAAATCTTACCACGTTCTGAGATAAATCTCTTTAGTAAGTCTGTATCTTTGTAATCGATGTATTCGATATGGTTAGCAGCGATGAAGTCAACTTTACGTCTTCTACGTCCGCCTCTTCTTTGTTGGGCCATTATTAATTGCTCCCTTCTATATTAAAATGGTAAATCATCATCAGAAATGTCAATTGGTTTACTGTTGTCAGCAAATGGATCAGCATTACTGCTGTTATTATTGTTAGATTGATTATTGTTATTATTATTTGTATTGCTGTTGTAATTACCACCATTAGCAGGGGCATTGTTGCCACCGTTAAAGTTGTTATTACTGTTATTATTTACTGGAGACTGATTTGATTGGTTAGAATTATTGTAGCTAGGTGCTTGATTATTATTTGAATAATTGTTACCACTACCAGAATCACGTCTTTCACTTTCAGCACGAGATTCAAGCAAGGAGAAGTTTTCTACAATAACATCTGTTCTGTAGACTCTTTGACCTTGTTGATTATCATATGAACTCGTTTGGATACGTCCATCAATACCGACAAGCGAACCCTTCTTAGTGAAGTTGACAAAGTTCTCGGCAGCTTTTCTCCAAATAGTACAACCGATAAAATCGGCATCACGTTCCCCTTGAGAATTTGTGAATTGTCTGTTTACAGCAACTGTAAAACTGGCAACCGCAGCTCCGCTAGAAGTATATCTCAATTCAGGATCACGTGTCAGGCGTCCAACTAAAACTACTCGATTAATCATTTATCTGCCTCCTTAAAATGTTTCACGTGAAACAAGTTTAGTCTTCGCGTCTAACGATCATGTGACGAAGAATGTTATCTTCAATCTTTGAAAGACGGTCGAATTCGTTAACTGCTTCATCGTTATCAGATTCAGCATTTACGATATGGTAAATACCTTCTTTGTAATTAGCGATTTCGTATGCTAAGCGTTTCTTTTCCCAGTCTTTTGAGTCGATTACTTTGGCGCCGTTGTCAGTAAGGATCTTATCGAAACGATCGATCAATACCTTCTTTGCGTCTTCTTCCATATCAGGTTTAATGATATATGTGATTTCGTAATGTGCTTCAGCCATGACTGTACACCTCCTTATGGTCTAATGGTCCCTTCCTATTGGAAAGGACAAGGAGCATAAATTAACTACATTTTATACTCACGAATGATAATTTTATCATAAGTTGTCTGTAATTACTAGGACTAATTCTGGTTTAAAAATTATAAATATGCCGTCTCCGGTTGGCAGAAATATAGTCCTGCTATGGGACCGGCGCAAGCCTTGCGTCTCGCGCCTCGATTTTGAGCCGAAAATCACGTCTCAAAACTCGTCCTGTGGTGTAATGGCTAAAGCCATAACGCCACCTCCATTGCTAGACTATCTTTCTGCCAACCTACGACTAAGTCTTAGTCACAGTGTTTAATATTTCATCATCCATAATCAAATTTTAATCCATAGCTGCCAGCATGTTTAATAAATGAGTATGTATTCAAAATTACTGCTCAATAAAAATGTCGACCACCGCAGACTTAGCCGGAGGGTTTGAGAGAATCTATCCGCCGTGCAAGTGGCGTTATTGCTTTAGCAATTACGGTTCTATACTTTCTGGTATTGATGAATAATCAATACCAGTTTTTTTATGTCTTTTTCTAAGCAAAACAAAAGAACATTACTGTTCTCATGTTAGGATTTAAGCGACCAAACCCAATCCAAGGAGAG
>NZ_BTTQ01000016.1:0-18582 GCF_036246245.1 Companilactobacillus muriivasis | reverse complement strand
AAAACGCCACAAGAACTCTTTGCTAGTTCCTGTGGCGCTTAAAGACATATTTATAAACTTCAAATACTGATATCACTTGGATTCAATTTATTTTGTCCAAGTGGCTAACTTGTTATTGAAATTTTCGTAAAGATTAATTTGTAAATTTATAGGATTTCAACTTTTAAATAAGAGTTGAGGTCTTTTTTATTTGGGGGCCGCCTCCGTGTGACAGTAAATGCAGTTCTGCTATGGGGACCGGTCCGAGCCAGAGTGCGGTCTCGAACCTCGATTTTGAGCCGAAGCTCGCGTCTCAAAACTCGTCCCGTGGTGTAAGGGATAAATCCCTAACGCCACCTCCATTGCAGACTGCATTTACTGTCACACTCCGGCTAGGTTGTTTCCTGTTTGATTAGTTGTTATAAATATTTAAAATATTGTTATGCGAAAAAAAGACAAAACACTGTATTATCAATGTTTTGTCTTTTTAGATTTAAGTAATTGAAACTTCAAAATTTAGATGTTACTAAATGGTTAGTTAAAATCCAATGAGTCGGAAGAGATGAGAATATTCACCCGCTGTGGAAGTGGCGTTATGGCTTTAGCCATTACACCACCGGGCGAGTTTGGAAACTTACCGGTCTGTGGTAAGGCTTCAAACTGAGATTCGAGACCGCATTTGGCTCGGATCGGTCCGCATAGCAGGTGAAATATTCTCATCTCTGGAGACGGTCCACTAGTCGATATATTGCAATTCTTTACTTGTATGTGTAAATGGTTCGCAACCATCTTCTGTGATATAAACACAATCTTCAATTCTAACTCCGGCAACGTTTGGAATGTAGATTCCGGGTTCGATTGAGAAGCACATGCCTGGTTTCAATTCCATGTCATTGCCTTCCATGATTGAAGGAAATTCGTGTTCTGATGCTCCCATACCATGTCCCAGACGGTGGATGAAGTATTCACCATAACCAGCTTTAGTAATGATGTCACGTGCAACTTTATCTAGTTCAGCGGCGGTGATACCAGGCTTTGCGGCATCCATTGCTGCATATTGAGCTTCAAGATCGACTTTGTAAATATCGAGTGACTTAGCATCCGGTTGACCGAAGGCTACAGTTCTTGATGAATCACTGATATAGCCGTTGTGAACTGTTCCAAGGTCAAAGAGGATTAATTCATCACGTTTGATTGGTGTCTTCTCAGGGCCGCCATGTGGATTAGCAGCGTTGGCTCCGGCTTGAACGATAGTGTCAAAACTCATGTGCATGACACCTTTTTTCATCATAGCGTATTCGATTTCGGCTACGACTTCTTGTTCTGTACGGCCTTCTTTAATTGCTTTGAAAGCAACTGAGAAAGCAAAGTCAGCTTCATCACCAGCAGCCTTTAGTTCAGCAATTTCTTCTGGAGTTTTGATAAGCTTGGCATTTTCCATGTAACGTGAAAGGTTAACTGGGAATTTAGCGTCAGGGAATTGTTGTCTCAAAGCTTCAAGCTTTTGAACAGACATATTATCCTTTTCGATACCCCAGTTGACGGGTGAGCCAGCAACATCTTTGATATGACCAGCCATCAAAGCAAATGGATCTTCATGATCGAGATAACCAAAGACATCTTTATCCCAGCCAGCATCCTTAGCAGCTTCAACTTCAAGTTGTGGCGCAAACATAAATGGGTCTTTGTCTGGGAAAACGAGTAGTGCAAGAATACGTTCTACTGGGTCGCTGTAAAAACCAGTAAAATAGTTAATATCTTCGGGGCTTGAAATATATGCAGCATCAAGTCCGTTTTGTGCTAAATACTCTTGTAGTGCAATTAATTGTTTCTTCATGAAAATACTCCTTTACGACGATATTTATTAGTAGTATATCACTGAAAATGATTTTCTTTTTGAAAAAACGTGAAAACATATACCAATGATACAGAAACCGCTTGCAAAATGTAAAGATGTTTGATAAATTAGAGATAATTAATGAAAATATTGTTTGAGAGAGTGAATATTAATGGAGAAAAAAGTAGTAACAATTTATGACGTAGCCGAAGCTGCCAACGTTTCTATGGCCACTATTTCTCGTGTAGTCAATGGTAACGCCAATGTAAAGGAAGAAACTAGAAAGCGTGTTTTGGAAGTAATTGATCGTTTAAATTATCGTCCAAACGCTGTTGCCCGTGGTTTAGCAAGTAAAAAGAGTACAACAATTGGTGTAATTTTGCCTGATATCACTAACTTGTATTATGCATCATTAGCTAAAGGTATCGATGATGTTGCCTCAATGTACAAATACAATATCATTCTAACTAGTTTGCAAGAATCAGTTGGCGATGAAGAACAAATCTTGAATAATTTGCTATCAAAGCAAGTTGATGGACTCATTTACATGGGCAAGCAATTGTCTAAAAAGTTGAAGCGCATCTTAGCAAACTCAAAGACACCAATCGTTTTGGCTGGTTCAGTCGATAAAAATAATGAAAGTGCCAGTGTAAACATTGATTTTACTGATGCTGTTGCCAGTGTTGTTGGTCAATTAACACAAAATGGTCACAAGAAGGTTGCCTTTGTTGGTGGCAGTCTTGAAAATCCTATCGATGGCAAGTATAGATTAGACGGTTACAAGAAGGCTTTGAAGAAAGCTCACTTGAACTTCTCATCTAATTTGGTATTCGAAGCTGAATATTCAGTTCGTGCCGGCGAAGCTATCTGGGATGCAATTCACAGTAGTGGTGCTACAGCCGCTTACGTTACAGATGATCTTCTAGCTTCAGGTATTTTGAATTCAGCTGTTAAAGCTGGAGTTAAAGTTCCCGATGACTTTGAACTTGTAACAAGTAATGACACAATTCTTTGTGAAGTAACTCGTCCAAAGATGAGCTCAATCGAAGAACCATTGTATGATATTGGTGCCGTTGCTATGCGTCTTTTGACAAAGATGATGAACCAAGAACAAATTGATGACAACACAATCAAGTTGCCATACAGCATTGTTAAACGTGGTTCAACTAAGTAGTTGAAATTAAATTAGAATTTTCAATCATTAATTCAAAATTCATGGATCAGGTAACTTCAATTGTTGGGGTTACCTGATTTTTTTATCTGAAAATGTGTTTAGAATAATCATTTTATTCTAAGACTGAACGTGTATTGAAGGAGGCCGTTTCCAGAGCTGAGAGTATTCATCTACTGCGTGGCACGGTTCGAGCCAAAGTGCGGTCTCGAACCTCGGTTGAGGCCTTTTCAAGGTCCGAAAAGTCTCCAACACGTCCGGTGGTGTAATTGCTAAAGCAATAACGCCACTTTCGCGGCGGATGAATACTCTCAGCTCTTCCAACTAATTTGTTTTTTAATTGGATTTAATGTTCTAATTAAGACGTCTGACGGTCTAAATAAATTATCATTAGTGTTACTACAACAAGAGTTATGTCTAATTTTGTCGTTCAACTTTAAATTGTTAAGTATTATATTGAGAATCGTTTAGTAATCATATGTATTCATAATCCACTGAATGATTAGATTAACTGAACCATCAGAAAAAAACTAGCCTCAGGTTGAAAAAAACAGTCCGCAATGGAGTTGGCGTTATGGCTTTAGCCATTACACCACGGGACGAGTTTGGATACTTGCCGAACTTTGGCAAGGATTCAAATCGAGGTGCGAGACCTTGGCTCGCGCCGGTCCCCATAGCAGACTGCTTTTTTCCAACCTGAGGCGGCAAGTACACAACAAAAAAAGCCTAGAAATTTTCTCTAAGCTTTCTTTTTGGAAGTTTTACGTTGTTTATGTAGTTCCCAGATAATTACGACTATATAGCCAAATGCGACTAGTGAGAGGCCACCAGTTACAACTGAACTTAATTCATAGGGTAGGTTGATAAAGCCGCCTAAGATTGAATATAGCGTGTTAACTAGGACTATAGATGCTAATGTTAATGATTTGTCCCAAATTTTAATATTATGTTTGATTTTGTAACTGATAACGTAAGCTATAAATGCGATTAGAATTATTGCTACGATATAAAGTGTGTTTTGTAAAAAGCTTGGACTGAAGTACATAAGTAATCTCCTTAAATCTTAAAGTAACGTTCTCATTTTATCATAAGAAAAGCCCCAAGGTCTGAATTTGTATGTTCTGACCTTGAGGCTTTATTTATTTGTATATTTGCAGTGGCTCTAAAACGAGTTCCAACAGGGCAACTCCTTCCGCTTTTCATATTTAAGCAAATCACACGCAAAATCAGCGTGCAATTCACTTAAGTACGAAAATTGACCGCCCTTGCACCACTCTCTAAGCACCGGTTGCTGGTGTCTCACCCGCATCAGCACCGCCACCAGCAGTACCTGTATCGCCAGTTCCAGATGATGTTCCACCTTCAGAACCGGTTGAACCTGTATCACCAGTATCGGTTGATGTTGAACCACTTCCGGCACCTGAACCTGATCCAGATCCAGTACCTGTTTCAGATGAACCATTTGAGGTTGTTGAGTTGGTTTGACTATTGCTGCTGCTTGTTGATGATGAAGAATTGTTAGTTACGACTTCGGATGATTCATTGCTATTAGTGCTGTTACTGAATCCTGAAGTACGTCCACTACCATTTTCATTGGCCAATTCGTCAGCGGATTTGTCATTTGAACCAATCTGCTTAACCACAGCATAACCATTGCTACGACCAAAGTAATTATCCCAGAATAGTTTATAATTCTTCGACTTGCCACCGACAGCAAATTCATCGTATGACATATTCTTAGGACTACCTTTATAGAATAAGGAGTTGACCGTGTGTTGGTTAACTTTCGTTGTAATACCGTTGTAGCCGATCGAACCGGTGTATGTACCAGTTTCTTTATCAACCTTATAAGATCTAACACCTTCAGGCTTATTGAAAGCTTCTTTAGTCTTAAAGACGCCCTTATCTTCTTGGTATACGGCATTAGCCATCTTCGCCCAGAGCTCTTGGTTAATATCGGTTGAATTACTTGCTAGGTTGTAATTATTGCCATAGAAGTTATCATAACCGATCCATGAAGCCATTGTGACACCTTGAGTACTACCGATAAACCAGTTATCACGATAATCATTTGAAGTACCAGTTTTACCAAAGAGGTTCTTAGTATTAAAGTTAGCTTCGTATGATAGGGCAGAGGCAGTACCTTTTGTAACGACTCCATGTAACATGTTCTTGATAATGTAAGAAGTTTGTTTACTGAAGACACGAGTATTAGAACCCTTGTGTTTATAAATTGTCTTACCAGCAGGATCGGAAACTTTAGCAACAACGTAAGGGTCAACGTGGACACCTTTATTGGCAAAAGTCGAGAAAGCACTAGCTTGTTGAAGTACAGTTACACCATTTTCAGTACCACCCAAGGTAATACCTAATTGGTTGTATTCCTTGTTAGATAAGTGAATCCCCATCTTCTCCATATATTTCTTAGAGTGAACACCATGTTGTCTGATGTAGTTATATAAGTTAACTGAAGGAATATTATATGATTCTTCCAAAGTTTCTCTAGCTGAGACGAAACGATTTTGAATAGTTTCACCATAGTCAGTTGGAGAATACTTGTTAAATGAAGTCTTGAAATCGGCCAACATTGTTTGTGAACCAATCAAACCATTTTCGATTGCAGGTGCAAAGGTGATTAATGGCTTAATCGAAGAACCAGGTGAACGTTTTGTATCAAACGCATGGTTCAATTGTGATTTCTTGAAGTTAACACCACCAACGAATGCTAGAACTTGACCAGTTTTGTTATCAAGTAAGACCGAACCATTTTGAACTGGTTCTGATACTTTGACAGCTTTACCAGTTGTCGGATCAGTTGCATCGTCAGAGTGAACGGTTCCCAAGTTACCCTTAAATTGTTGGGCTTGATCGTTCATCGCTTCATATAATTTCTTATCAACGGTACTGTAAATCTTGTAATTCTTGTTGTGTAATTCATTGTCAGCTTGTGTTGAGTAGTTCTTGTATAGATTTTCATCTTTAATGACATCGCTGTACTTAACACCATCGTTCTTGGCTAAACGTTTGATCAAAATTGTGCGTGCCTGTTCAGCTAGGGTGTTGTATAAATAGCCATACTTGATTTCTCTGCTGCTTAATTTGGCAGGCTTTTGGAAATCAGATTTCAAATCAAACTTGCTGGCAGCGTTGTATTGAGATTCGGTGATTTGATTGTCACGATACATTCTATACAAAACGATATCTTTACGTTTCAAGCCTAGACTAATATCGTCTTTAACTCGACCACGTAAATCGTATGGCGTATAGATTGAAGGACTTTGTGGCAAACCAGCGATAAAGGCTGATTCGGCCAAATTCAAGTCACTGGCATTTTTACCAAATAATCCTTGAGCGGCAGCTTGCACACCTTGAATATTTTGGCCCTTATTATTACGTCCAAAGGTTGCGGCGTTCAAATAATCTTGCAAAATCTCTTGCTTGCTGAAGTATTTATCAACACGCATAGCTAAGAAGATTTCGACGGCTTTACGTTTCCAAGTCGTTTCAGATGATAACATCTGCATCTTAACCGTTTGTTGTGTCAAAGTTGATCCACCAGTTTGCGCACCGATACCAGTAACGTCAGAAATTACGGCTCTAAAAATAGACTTTGGAACGACACCTTTGTGACGGTAGAAGTCACTATCTTCAGTGGAGACGATAGCTTTCTTCAAGTAAGGAGACATCTCTGAAAGGGAAATTTTCTTACCTTCAAGGTCCTTTTGGAGACTTTCAACTTTTTCGCCATTGGCAAAATATAAAGTAGCTGAATTATTAACATCTTGAAGTTCAGTTTGCATTTGATGTTTGGTTGGTACATCCACTTGATTAGTTAAAGCAGAAACATAGCCCATACCTAAACCGATTGCTAAACTCATAATAATCAACAACCCGGCGAGCGAGTAAAGGATTATCCTGCGAATAACTTCAATCGTTAGATTAGCTTTCTTAGCAAAATCAGACCAGCTCTTGATACTTTTGAAGCTGTCGACAATGCTATTCCATAAATTTTTCACTTTTAAATAAGCTCCCTTAAAAAGTTACATACCGTAATTATATAATAAAATCGATTTAGAAGTGTAAAAACAAAAAAAGTTCCGTAGAAAAGTACTTCCACAGAACTTTTTGATTCTTTGATTAAGGCTGTTTGTAGGCCGTCTACAGGGATGAGAATATTAACCTGCTATGCGGACCGGTCCGAGCCGAAGTGCGGTCTCGAACCTCGGTTTGAAGCCTTGTAAAGTTCAACAAGTCTCCAAACTCGCCCGGTGGTGTAAGAGCTAAAGCTCTAACGCCACACCCACAGCGGGTTAATATTCTCATCCCTTCCGACTAATTTAATTTATTTTGATACAAATACTTTAGTCATTGTTTTTATTGGTTGATGGTTGAAGATTCTTCCATACAGCCGTTGATTTAAATATTTAAACATTCTAGTTTTAATTAAAAAAACAGAAGATGATGTTTGATTCTTGATTATAAAAACCCAAACTAGTTGGAAGAGCTGAGAGTATTCATCTGCAGCGAAAGTGGCGTTATTGCTTTAGCAATTACACCACCGGACGAGTTGGAGACTTTCCGGTCTTTGGAAAGGCTTCAACCGAGGTTCGAGACCGTACTGTGGCTCGAACAGTGCCGCGCAGCAGAATGAATACTCTCAGCTCTGGAAACGGAATACTTCAATAAAACTACTACTTAATCAAACGGTAAATGGCATCTGCATAAATAGCAGTCGACTTCATTAGCTTATCGAGATTAATATATTCGTTAGGTTGGTGCATGACATTTTCGTCACCAGGGAACATTGCACCGTAGGCAATACCATGTTTTAGGATACGTCCATAAGTACCACCACCGACTGTAAATGGTTCGGTGTCGTCATCTGTGTGATCACGGTAGGCTCCGACAAGTGCTTGAACCAATGGATCATCTGCAGCAACAAAGTGTGGTAATTGGTTGTGTCCTTCAATAGCGGCGGAAACATTTTCTGGTAAGGCTTTGTTAATCTTGTCAGTCAATGTGTCGCCTGTGTCACCTTTTGGATAACGGATATTTAACAAGATGTTAGCTTTGTCAGCATTGTATTCATAAATGTTAGGTGAGAGTGTTAATTCACCCATGACATCATCTTTGTTGGCAATACCTAAGTGTTTGCCGGCAAAATCTAAGTGTAAGTCATTGGCAATAAATGAGAAGTAAAGTTTTTCACTATCATTCAAGTCAAAGGCAGTTAGGAATTTAGCTAGGTAAGTTGCGGCATTGATACCATTGTATGGTTCCATGGCATGAGCGCCTTTACCAATAATCTTAACTGAGGCAATGTCGTCTGTAACAGTTACACTACCTTTGATTTCAGGATTTGCTGCTAAGAAGTCGTTAAGGTTAGCTTTAACATCTTCAACAGAAACTTTAGTCAAATCAAGATCTGATTCAGCATTTTGAGGAACCATGTTGGGTCTGATTCCGGCAACAAAGTTTTTAACTAAGCCAATAGTTGGTGTTGGGAAAGTAACTCTGAATGAGACGATTCCTTTTTCACCGTTGATAGCAGGGAATTCAGCGTCAGGTGAGAAACCAGTTTCTGGTAAAGTTTCCTTTTCCATGTAGTGGTTCATACCGACCCATTCGCTCTCTTCGTCAGTTCCTAAAATCAATTGGGCATTCTTGCTTGTAGGTAAGTTAAGTTCCTTGATGATTTTCATAGCGTAGTAGGCAGCTAAACTAGGTCCTTTATCATCTGAAGCACCACGAGCATAAAAGTTACCATCTTTGATAACTGGTTCAAATGGGTTAGTGTTCCAACCTGGTCCTTCAGGCACAACGTCCACGTGAGCTAAAATAGCGATGGCATCGTCACTATCCCCAAGTTCAATTCTTCCGGCAAGATTGTCGACGTTTTTAGTTGCGAAACCATCACGATCTGCAAAGTGTAAAAATGTTTGTAGAGCTTTTGCTGGTCCAGGTCCTAGTGGATAATCGCTAGTCTTGTGTTCTGTATCTCTAGAACTATCAATACTTACTAATTCAGAAAGATCATTTATCAGTTCATCTGAACGATGTGAAACTTCCTTTTCCCAATCTATAGACATATATCTTTGACCTCCACACGAGTTTTTTATATTTTACCAAAGGTTGACCTTAAAGGCTAATCTACCTAAATTTTATTTATGGAATCGTTGTCATTATTAACCGAGAAATTAATATAAAAGTTGTTGATTTCTCGGATTAAACTGGCGTTTTTTAAACTTTGGTCGCTAATTGGTTTAAAGTTTGCAAAATCCTGTAATAAATCAATATTTTTGATTCTTTGACCACGAGGTAAGTCTTGATAACTGTCCAATGAATTATTTCCAAAATATGATTCAGGATTCAGTTGAATCAAAACATTATGAGCGTTGATCCAGCCATTTTTTAACTTGAGCCAAGTTTGTGTACCATACTTTTGAATCGTAATGATACGTTGAGGCTTGTTGGCTTCTAAACGATTGACGATTGAATTTGAATCGGTCGGATCACTATATAGGAAGTTATCTGGCTGTTGATTACGAAAGACTACTTTAGCACCAAAATACTGACGCAAATCACGCAAGGCATATTCAGAGTTAAAGCCAGTCGCGTTAGCAAATTTATTTTCGCCAAGTTGAACATATTTTTCGCCATTAAATTTAATAATATTAGTGATGTGATAGCCATCAAGTGGATTGACGGTTTTGCCAGTTTTAATTAAACGATAAGGATTTTCATAAATAGTTTCTTTTTGACTGCTCATGTAATAGACATTCTGATTGAGTGCTTCAGATTTCGACTGATCCTTGAGCTGACGATATTCGTTACCAGTAGCAGGGTAGTTGGTGACCACACCATCAATTGGCATATTAATCAGCGTATTCCACTTCTTAGGACTCTCATTCATTTCATCCCAAACGTAAATGCTCTTACCCATGAAATGCATCGTATCAATAATTTGTGGCGTAACAATATTAGATGACACATTAACGCCAGTAACGTATTGCAAAATATCGAAATTGATTCGTTTAGTTGTACCAGCAATGAAAATCCGAGGGATATCAGGCATCAGTTGAGCTTCATTTTCCAAACTCTTAGTTGAGAAGGAGTGGAACATAACACGCCCTTGCATGCCATAAGTATCGATAACTTGTTTGAGCAAGGCTTCCATATTTTGTGGATTACCTTTTTTAGTCTTTTTAGTTTCAATCAAAAATTTAGCCTTAGGATTGTTTTTGTAATGTTCAAAGACTTGGTTCAAACTATGAATAGGCTCGCCATTTTTCTGATTCAACTGAGCTAGTTCAGAGAAGTTGTGTTGCGATACAATTTCTGAAGTACCAGTAACACGCTCAAGGTCTCGGTCATGAGAAACAACTAAGACATTATCTTTAGAAACGTGCAAATCGAGTTCAACATAATCGGCACCTTCAGAGAAAGCTTTATCAAAACTCTCAAATGTTTCTTCGGGAGCATTGATTGGATCGCCACGGTGACCAATGACGGTGAAACCACTAGCAAAGATAAAAATAAATAATGCTAGTGATATTTTTAAAAGATTGAAACTTTTTGAAATCATAATTAACTCCCTAAGTTTTTAGATATTATATACTGTAGTAAGGCTGTTGTTTAGGCCGCCTCTGGTCGCCAGGAATATAGTCCGCTATGAGGACCGGTTCGAGCCAAAGTGCGGTCTCGAACCTCGATTTTGAGCTTCGCAAAGTACGCGAATCTCAAAACTCGCCCTGTGGTGTAAGAGCTAAAGCTCTAACGCCACCTCCACAGCGTACTATATTCCTGACGACCGGAGGCTAGTGTATTTTGGACTTTAAGTTTGTACTTGATATTAGTATATGTATCTAAAATAGTAAGTGGTGTTGGTTTTATTGCCAATATTCTAAATTTACCAATAATTACAGTTGTTATTCCAGAAGGACTAAAATAGATATGAATATTGTTTTATTGGAAGCAATTGTAATCTATTCAGTATATATTAAAACAGCACTGAATGATTATTATTAATATAAATGAAGGAAACAAATTAGTCGGAAGAGCTGAGAGTATTCACCAGCAGTGGGAGTGGCGTTATGGCTTTAGCCATTACACCACCGACGTATTTTGAGATTTGCGGTTTTTGCAAAGCTCAAAATCGAGGCGCGAGACATTGGCTCGCACCGGTCGCACAGCAGGCGAAATACTCTCTGCTCTGGAGACGGCAAGATGTGAGGTATTAAGAATGGACAATGAGAAACAGACGTTAGATATAATTGAACAAATTACTCGTAATGATGGTACTAAGTATTATGAACTTGCTGATATCGTTATGAATGGTCGTGCAGAAAAGGCTGCCGAACTTGGTATGATTAAAGAAGTTAGAATTTTGAAACTTAACATTCCACACTCTTCAGCGGTTTCTGTCTACGAGGATTACGTCAACGCAAATTATACAGTTCCACCAATGAATTTAAAAGAATGGGTTGAATACAAGAAACCTGAGGGTAAAGTTCGGGATGCATTCAATGAAATCTTAAAAGCTAACCGAATAATTTCAAAGGAAGATAACGCTGAATAATGAATTATTTTATAGCTGATACACATTTTTATCATTATCAATTATTAGAGCCTAATAATTTTGCACCACGTCACTTCGGTAACGTTGATGAAATGAATCAGGCGATGATTGATACTTGGAATGCTCGTGTTGATGAAAATGACCGAGTTTATCATTTGGGTGATATTTCGATGCGCCCACAGAATACGCCAACCGATGAGGAAACTTATGATATGTTGCGCCAATTGAATGGGCATATGACTCTGATCAAAGGTAATCACGATTATCGTTCACTCTTTAAATTTTTGGATAAGCACAATGAAACAATGTCCGATGGCAAACCTAGATTTGAATTTGAGGATGTCGGGTCATTGTTGAAGTTTGATCATCATCAATTCTATTGCACCCACTATCCAATGCTTTTGGGAAAAGTCGATAAGATCATCAATTTGCACGGACACATCCACCATTATGCGGTGCCAATTGCTGAAAATATCAATGTCGGTGTCGATGCGCCTGAACGTGATTATTTGTCAGAAGATTTGCCATGGGGTTCACCTTTACGTGGTGAAGAAATTTTGGAAATGTATGCTAAGAAGCAAAAGGATATGGCCAGATTACAACATGATGCTAGATGATGGCCTGTTACAAATATCTCATCGACTAAAACGATTTGAATGTAAATGTTTTTATATAAACTTACATTTCATTATTACCGATTAACTAGTCGGAAGAGCTGGAAAATATTTGTGTGCCGTGGAAGTGGTATAAGTACGGGAGGCTCCTCCCGTACTTATACCACCGGACGTGTTTGGAGACTTGACGAACTATGTCAAGGCTTCAAACCGAGGTTCGAGACCGTTCTTTGGCTCGGACCGTTCCACACAGCTTGAGAATATTTTCCAGCTCTGTAGACGGCATATTTAACTACATACGGAAATATTACAGAGAAAGTAGGATATTATGGAAAAAATTCAGATAGTTCATACGAATGATTTACATTCTCACTTCGAAAACTTTCCACGACTTGAACGTTTCATCAACCAATCACGTCAAAATAGTCAGGCTGATGATTTCTATTTGTTCGATATTGGGGATGCCATGGACCGCGCTCATCCTTTGAGTGAGGCTACCAATGGTCAAGCTAATATCGAGTGGATGAATCCACTGCATTATGATGCGGCTACAATTGGTAATAATGAAGGTTTAGGGAATAGTCATGAGCATTTGGAACATTTGTACGACCATGCTAATTTTCCCGTTATTTTAAATAATCTCTACGAAAAAGAACCAAACCGTTTGGCTGACTTTGCAGAACCGGCTAAGATATTTACAACTAAGAAGGGTACAACGATTGGTGTCATGGGTTTGACGGCACCATATATTTTGACGTATCCACTGCTGAATTGGGACATCAGATTGATTCAAGAAATGTTGCCAAAGTCTTTGGAATTGGTTAAAGATTGCGATGTCATAATTTTGCTATCACATTTAGGTGTGTCGATGGATCGTCTGATTGCCAAGAAGCATCCTGAAATTGATGTCATCATCGGAGCTCACACGCATCATCTATTTCCAAAAGGTGAAATGGATAATGGAGTGTTATTAGCAGCTGCCGGTAAGTATGGTCAAAATGTCGGAACCATTAATATGGAACTTGATGACCAGAAGAAAGTTACGGCTAAATCAGCTTTTACAGTTGCAGCATCAACTTTGGCGGAACAACCAGAAGATGCAACTTGGATAAAGCACCAATTCGACAAGGGTGAAACTTTGTTAGACCAAAAGCAGGTTGCTAATTTGCCAGAAACTTTGAGTGTCGATTATCAAGCTAAGCATTCCATTATGCAAGAGGCGCTGAATGCAGTGCAGGATTATGCCCAGACTGATGTGGCAGTTTTGAGTTCTGGACTATTCTTGGAAGATTTGCCAAAGGGTATTGTGACTGAGAAAAACTTACATGATGTCTTACCTCACGCAATTCACGTTATGAAAACAACCATGACCGGCGACAACGTTTGGCGTTTAGTGATGGAAATGGAAAAGAATCGTATGTATTTACGTAATCATATGCAAAAAGGAATGGGTTTTCGTGGTAAGATATTTGGCGAACTAGTTTATCGTGGCATTGAGATTGACAGCAAACGCAATGTTTATATAAACGGTGCAGAATTAGATAAAAATCAAGAGTATACTTTAGCTTTGTTGGATCACTACTTATTTGTACCTTATTTCCCATCAATTGAGATTTCAGGTGACAATGAAATTATGTATCCCGACTTTTTGCGGGGCGTATTCGGTGATTACTTAAGCAAAAAATATCCGATTTGAGGTGATTACTTGCAGGAAATTGAGGATAACACCGCTACTACTAAATTAGTCGATGTAATCAAACTAGATGATAATTTGATTTCAATCGACAAAACGCAATATCGAATAGTAGAAGACCATGATAATGGTTTTAGTGAAGAAAGAATTGAAGAACGTTATAACAATGTTCTTGAAAAATATGATTATATTGTTGGCGACTGGGGTTACGATCAGTTGCGCTTTAAAGGATTTTACGAAGACGAACGAAATGAAAGTACGTTAGAAAACCGTATTTCTCATTTGGAAGATTATTTGTTGGAGTATTGTAATTTTGGTTGTGCTTATTTTGTCTTGGAAAAGGTCAAGAAAGCGCCATTGAGAAACAATCATCGTAAAAATAATAGTCATGGTACTAACAGCCATAGTAATAACCACAGTACTAATGGAAGAAACGCTAACGGTCATAATACGAATACTACGCATAAATTCCGGACTAGAAAGACGCATACTAAGGCAGAAATTAAGCCTAACAAGCCACATAATAATCAACATAAGAAAAATAAGGTTTCCAAACGTCGAACGAATAGTACTAAGAAGACTACTTCGGCCAAGAAGACTTTTAAAATTAGAAAAATAGGTGAGAAGAATAAATGAAGTATCAAACATATTTAATTGATTTAGATGGAACAATGTATCGCGGTAAGGACAAGATTCCTGAAGCTAAGGTTTTCATCGACAACTTAAACAATGCGGGAATCAATTATTACTACTTAACGAACAATACAACCAAAACCCCTCAACAAGTGGCTGATAATTTAATGAACAATCATCAAATTACAGCTAAGGCTGAGCAAGTTTTGACACCATCATTAGCTACTGCAGCTTATATTCAAAATATGTTTGGTGACGATATAGAAAATCACAGTGCTTATGTAATCGGTGAATACGGTTTGAAGAGTGCTGTCTTTAGTACAGGTATCAAGTTAAATGAGGTCGATCCCGATGTTGTTATTGTCGGATTGGACTATGACGTTACGTATCATAAATTTGAGTTAGCAACCCTAGCAATCAAGCGTGGGGCCTTCTTTATTGGAACTAATGCCGATACTAACTTGCCTAATGAACGTGGACTTGTGCCTGGCGCTGGTTCCGTAATTTCACTAGTTGAAACTTCAACTCAACAAAAGGCTCACTATATTGGTAAACCAGAACGTGACATTATTGACTTTGCTGCCAAAGCTCGTAATTTTGATCCTAAGAAGGCTGTCATGGTCGGCGATAACTACAATACTGATATTAAGTGCGGAATCAACGCTGGTGTCGATACTCTTTGGGTAAATACTGGTGTCAGCACACACGAAGATATCGATAATGCGCCAATCAAGCCAACTCATCAGGTAGAAAGTCTGGATCAATGGGATGTCTAACTCACAAAAGGATCTTTTGTACACTGTTGCATTAGCATTCTTTTTGTTAACAGCAGCTATTACGGTAACTATCTTTGCCAGTTATCCGCTGTTTGCGTTTGATATTAAGCATTACAATCTAGACCAAATTGTCGAGATGAAGTACGGCACGATTATGAAAAACTATATGCAGATGATGGATTATTTGATAAATCCATTCAATTGGCACTGGCATTTGAGTGACTTCGGTTCCTCAGCAGCTGGTCGGCTGCATTTTCTCGACTGTAAAAAGCTTTTCTTATTGAATTTTGGAGTCTTTATTATTAGCGGTATTATAGTAGCTAAGTTTCATAAGATTCGTGCACTATTCAATCGAATCTTTTTGTGGATTGGTATCTTTGGAATAGTTTTGGCAATTTTAATGTTGCTGAATTTTGATGAATTTTTTGTGATTTTCCATGAAGTACTCTTTCGCAATAGTGATTGGTTATTTGATCCAAATAAGGACCCAGTAATCAATATCTTGCCAGAAGACTTCTTTACACAGTGTTTTGTCCTATTCTTCGTAATTTTTGAAGGACTGAACTTTTGGAAATCTAGACAGAAAAAGGTTAGAAATTAACTATTATTAAGAACAACTAAAAACAGTAATCCTATTTTGATAAGGATTACTGTTTTTGTTTTTTTCAATATATGACGGTCAAAAGATAAGCATAGTTAAAGGGATGCAAAGACGTTTTATAATAAAATTGTGGGGTTATATATCAATATAATTAAATTAGTCGGAAGGAGTGAGATTATTCACTCGCTGTGGGTGTGGCTCGATCCGGTTCGCATGGCAGGTAAAATATTCTTACTCCTAGAGATGGCAAACAAAAAAGCCTAGGACAAATTCCTAAGCTTCTTTCTTTTTTCTATTTTTGATAGCTGTGATTAAGATAGGAACTAATGAAACAATCACGATACCAATGATAATCATCGAGAAGTGATCTTGCACAACTGGAATGTTACCGAAAAGGTGACCAGCAGCCGAACAAACTAATACCCATAAGAAAGCACCGATGAAATTGAATTTCAAGAATGTTCCGTAATGCATTGTTCCACTACCAGCAACGAATGGTACGAAAGTTCTAATTAAAGGGATGAAACGTCCAATGGCGATTGTTTTACCACCATGTTTTTCAAAGAAATGATGCGCTTCGTCCAAGTGATCTTTATTGATAAGTTTGCCGAGGTATTTATTCCTCGTCGCGTATTCCCCAAAATGTTCACCAATTTCATAGTTCAATGAATCTCCTAAAACAGCAGCAGCTAGGAAAATCAGGAACATCAACCAAGAAATCAATCCATATTTAGGATTAGCAGCTAATGCCATTGCCGCAAAGATTAGAGAATCTCCGGGTAGAAATGGTAGGATAACAACTCCGGTTTCAATAAAGATAATCAGAAATAGTATTAAATATGTCCACAAGCCGAAATTATTTACGATATTGACCATGTGGTGATCAATGTGCAAGATAAAATCAACCAAACCCATTATGTAACTCAATCAATCAACTCCAGAATTCAAATTAAACTTCATTATACCAGCATAACTTAAAATAACTTTAAAATTAATGGAAATTAAAGATTATTTCTCGAAAATAGAAGTACTGTGTTCGAAGTAGTTCTTGTCTGGGTAAAGGTTACGCAAGGCTTTTGTCACTGCAATCGGACCTTCAGCAAAGGCTGTGGCAATCAATTGCAACTTTCCAGGGTAAGTTACGATGTCGCCGATAGCAAAGACATTTGGTAAATTGGTTTCCATTTCTTGGGATACTTTGATGAACGGGCCATTTAATTCAACGTTCCAGTCATGAAGTATCTTGGAGTCAGACACGAAGCCATAATTGACCAGTAGTTTATCTGCAGTCACGACTTTAATTTCATCTGACTTAATCATTTTTAATGTAACATCAATTTTGTCGTGATTGTCTGGGTTGTAGTTAAGCCCTTTGATGATATATGGATTGAGTTGTTCAACACTAGATTGTTCCAACTTAGCAACACTTGATTCCATAGCGCGATACTTATTGCGGCGGTGAACTAGGAAAGTGTGTTTAGCAATGTTGGAAAGGTCAATCGACCAGTCAACGGCAGAATCTCCACCACCAGCAACTATGACATCTTTATTCTTGAAAGATTCAATACTATTGACGAAGTAATCGAGATTGTTTTCTTCTATAGTAGGATCATAGTCGAAAGTTAACTTACGAGGTTTGAAAGCACCATTACCGATAGCAATAATAATAGCTTTAGTATAGATGGTTTCATTATTAGTAGTCAGTTCCCAAATGTCATCTTTTCTATCTATAGAAGAAACAGATGTATTAAGGTATTGATCACAGTTCATAATGTCCAATTGTTCGTTAAGCTGTTTGGTTAAGTCAGTACCGGATATCTTAGGGAGTGCAGCCACATCGTATATATGTTTCTGAGCATAAAGTGTTTCCGGTTGACCGCCCAATTTTGGTAAACTTTCTATTAAAGCTACCTTTAAATTTCGCATACGGGCGAAGTAGGCTGCAAACATACCAGCAGGACCACCGCCGATAATTGAAATGTCATAAATTTTGTCATTCATAATCTTAGTCACCATTTTCTGTTATATAATCTATAGATACATTGTTACACATTTAAAATTCAAATCGGGAGGAAAGCTAATGCGAATTGGAGATAAACTAACTGGAACCATCTCTGGTATTCAATCATATGGAGTTTTTGTAAAGCTAGATGATGAGTATCAAGGCTTAATCCATATATCGGAATTGAAACATGGCTTTGTATCTGATCTTAATAGTAAGTACAAAGTCGGAGATAAGGTTAATGTAATTGTAATGGGTATTGATGAATACAATCAACAGATAAGTTTATCAATGCGAGCATTGCAGCCAGAGAAGATAGGAAGACCCATTTTACACAAGCATTTCTGGACAGATTATCGCAATAAGATAGGCTATAAGACCATTGCAATGCATAAAGATGCCTGGGTAAAGGCCGCTTTAAAGCAGATTTCAGAGAAAAATGAAAAAAATTCAACTTTTTTGTAAAAAAGGGTTGCGCACACTTAATCTAATTGGTAATATATATCTTGTTGTTGCGACAGATGACAACGGCGTCAACGGATTCAAGCTTAATTGCTTATCCGATTCGCCTTTAATTATTTTAAAAAAGTTCTTGACTTGGTCTTGTAACTTCGATATGATAATTAAGTTGTCTGTTAGATGACTCCTAACAATTTATCATTTGTTTGATAGATTGTTAGAAAAATTATTTTAAAAAG
>NZ_BTTQ01000015.1:0-26181 GCF_036246245.1 Companilactobacillus muriivasis | reverse complement strand
ACGACTGGTTGCTTATACTGTAGTTGGTCTGACATGGCTTTCACTTCTTAGTTAGTAGAGTAACTATAGTGTAGCCCTGTCGGGCTATTTTTGTTCAAAGTTAAAAATCAACTAGCACCACGCGTATCTATATATGTTGCCTTATTAAACATATTTAAATTGTCTTGAACTTTCACCAATCATTCTGAATTCATAACTAAAAAAATCATATTAATACTCCATTTTTCTCACCAAAAATAAACTAGCATCCGCTTGCCAGTGATTTCGACCGCTGTGAAAGTGGAGTTAGAGCTTTAGCTCTTACTCCACAGGACGACTTTTGAGATTCGCGTACCTTGCGAAGCTCAAAATCGAGGGTCGAGACCGCACTTCGGCTCGAGCCGGTCCCAGAGCGGTCGAAAATCACTGGCAAACGGAGGCGGCATATATCCAACCCCAAGACGTAATACCTGAATTACATTGAATTCTGATTTATACTTTAATTAATAAATTTGATAAAAAAGAATGAGGGGATTTGTTTATGAAATTAACTAAAGATCAAAAGGTCGACCTAAAAGCTGCTATTATTGCTGGAACGGCTGCTGGTATTTTCTCTGGCTTTGTTAAATTAGGCTGGGAGAATGTTTTGCCTCCCCGTACTCCTGAACGTGACGCTGTTAACCCTCCACAAACTTTGATGGAACAAGCCGGAATTCCTACTAAGATTACTCGTGGAACTTACACTTACTCTGACCATCAAATGCCTTGGGCTAGTTTTTTGATGCACTTTGGCTTTTCAACTTCATTTGCAATCATTTATGAAGTACTCTCAGAATACTCACCATTTATCAGAAAAGGCTCTGGTGCCATCTTCGGCCTTGCTATCTGGGTAGCTTTCCATATTGGAATTATGCCTATGATGAAGACTGTTCCTTCAGCCAAGGATCAACCTACTGAAGAACATATTTCTGAAGCTCTTGGTCATATCGCTTGGATGTGGACAAACGATATTGTTGGACGTGAACTTTATCGTCGTTTAACTACGCAAAAATAGGTCTGTTCATAAAATATGAATAGATGGAAAACATCTCTAACTGAACGAATCAGTTATGGATTAAGCGATGCGGCAGACAATCTAGTCTTCCAAATGATGACTACTTATCTGCTTTTTTTCTACACTGACGTTTTCGGACTGACTGCTAGTGAAGTGGCAATTCTCTTCGTTGTTGCCCGCACGGCCGATGTTTTTGAAAGTTTACTTATTGGAGTTATGATCGACAATACTCATTCTAAATGGGGTAAAAGTCGACCATTTTTCTTGTGGTACTCCTTCCCTTACGTTATCTTCGCTATCCTAACTTTCGTTACTCCTAATTTCCTACCACACTCCGGGAAATTAATCTGGGCCTACGTCACTTACTTGGGTCTAGGCTTCTTCTACACGGCAGTTAACTTACCCATCACATCAATCTTGCCAACTATGACTGACAATGAGCAGGAAACCACCCTATTAGGCGTTATCAGACAGTTCTTCGGCAGTTCTGTCCAAATTATCGTGGCAGTCTTTACCATCCCTCTAGTAAGCTTATTTGGTAAGGGTGATCAACAAAAAGGATTCTTAGGAACCATCATTCTCTTTGGTATCATTTCGTTAATTTTGATACTAAATACTTTCTTCCATGTTCGTGAGCGTTATACGAATAAAAAAATCAGTCATCAACCACTTTCGGAAGTTTGGAAAATGTTGCGGGCTAATAAACCTTGGATTGTCATTTCCATTGTTATCTTCCTATATTGGTTAACGACCGCTATCAAAAATCAGACAACTATTTACTATTTCAAATACGTGATTCACAATGAAGGTCTCGTTTCATTGGCCAATAGTTTTACGTTAACGGCACTAATTGGAGTTGTCGCAATTTACTTTGTTTCAGCTAAATTAGGTAAGAAAAATACGATGCTCTTAGGTATCGTGATGGCTTTCATCGGCCAATTAATCATCACTTTTGCAGCTTATACAGAAAACTTACCTATTCTATTTACTGGCATCTTTATCAACTGTATCGGTGGTGGATTTATCATTGGACTTGTTTCCATTATGATTGCCGACACGATTCGTTACGGTACTGCCATGGGTATTCAAGCTGAAGGTGTATTGGCCTCAACTGACGACTTTGGCGTTAACTTAGGACTAGGATTAGGTGGTTTAATTACTGCCGAATCGCTTCAAATATCCGGCTACGTTTCGAATAAAACACAAACGGCACAAACTATCGCCGCTATTAATTTAAATTACGCTTTAATTCCCTTAGTTTTATATATAATCATGTTTTTAATTCTCTTGGGATATAATGAAGCTAAAATTAAAGATGCTATCTCTTAAAGAAGGTTAAAAATGCAGCAAGAATCACTTTTCGCAAGTCAAAATAAAGACGACAATTCACCTCTAGCCAATCGGGTTCGTCCCAAGACACTAGAGGATTTTGTCGGTCAGCAACACCTAATCGGCGACAATAAAATTCTCCGTGACATCATTGATCAGGATAATATCCCATCATTGATTTTTTGGGGTCCTCCTGGGGTTGGTAAAACTACTCTAGCTGAAATTATTGCCAAGAAAACTGAAGCCAATTTCATCACCTTTAGTGCTGTCACAAGTGGTATCAATGACATTAAGAAAGTCATGAAGGAAGCAGAAATGAATCGTGAAATGGGACAAAAGACGATTGTCTTCATTGATGAAATCCATCGATTCAATAAAGCCCAACAGGACGCTTTTTTGCCATTCGTTGAAAAAGGCAGTATCACTTTAATTGGGGCCACTACCGAAAATCCATCATTTGAAATCAATTCAGCTCTGTTGTCGCGTTGTAAAGTCTTTGTACTCAAATCTTTAACGACGGCAGATTTAGTTCAGTTACTACAAAATACGTTAAGGAATCCCAAAGCCTTTCCAAAACTAAAAGTTGAACTCGATGACGATACCTTGGAATTAATTGCGGCTTATGCCAATGGCGATGCTCGTGTGGCCTTGAATACGCTAGAAATGGCTGTTATCAACTCCGAGACTAAAGACAAAGTAGCTCAAGTTAAAGCTGACGACGTCCGCCAATTGTTGAATACCAAATCACTTCGTTACGATAAGAATGGTGAAGAACATTACAACATCATCTCGGCTTTACACAAATCCATGCGTAACAGTGATACCGATTCAGCTATTTACTGGGTCATGCGCATGCTCGATGGTGGTGAAGATCCACTCTATATCGCCCGCCGGCTAGTTAGATTTGCCAGTGAAGACATCGGTTTGGCAGATACTAATGCTTTAAATGTGGCTATCAATGCTTTCCAAGCTTGCCAATTTTTGGGAATGCCCGAATGTAACGTTCATTTGGTAGAAACTGTTATCTATTTATCAGTCGCACCTAAATCAAATGCCGTTTATAAATCGGTTTTAGCTGCTGAAAAAGATATTAAGAAATATGGTAACCTACCTGTTCCATTACAGATTAGAAATGCTCCAACTAAGCTGATGAAAAATCTCGGTTATGGCAAAGATTACGAATTAGCTCATAACTATCAAGATAAATTAACAACGATGAAAACTGTTCCTGAAGAAATCAAGGATAGTCAGTATTACCGCCCTACTGAGCAAGGTAAAGAACGACTATTCAAGCAACGTTTGGAATATATCAAACAGTGGCATCAAGAACACGACAATGAATAAATCCAGATCTGAGAACATTTACCTGCTATTACAATTAGCTTACTTAAATAAATAATAAAACGACCAAGTAATCGAATTGACGGATTACTTGGTCGTTTTTTGGTTCAAATTATAAATCTTCTCTTTTAATATGTTTTACACCATCGTCACTTGCTAAAAGAACATCAGTTACAACGTCTTTGAAATATGATGTTCCTAAAACTCCTGTCATCATTGCTAATTCATTATTAATCGAATCAATTTCGGACCAATCCTCAAAATGACAGCCAACTAAACCATTGCCATTAGGAGTTCGCACCATTCCAGCCATATCTTGCGATTGACGAACTTCTGCCGAACCACCCAATTGTGCAACTTCAGTCATAACTTGTGGAATGGCCATTTCCAACACTTCTAGTGTCAACTGCACATCAGGATTCAATGCAGCAGCAAATCGCTCCCGTGGCGCCATGATAACGTATTGGTCAGCCTTATTGGCATACAAGCGTTCAAAAGTATGGATACCACCGCCACTTTTCAAAACATTAAGATTTTGGTCAATACTATCGCAACCGTCAAAGGCTAAATCAAATTTCGTAACTTGTTCCAAAGGTACAACCGGAATCTTCAATTCCAGACAAAGATTTCGAGTTTGCTCTGAAGGACTAGCCACTTTAATTGTTGACGCGTCCAAAGCGTGAATCAAACGTCCCACTGTTCGACCGCCACCAAAACTAACAGTCATACCTGGTTTGATCATTTCTAAAGCTGATTCGATTAATTTTTCCATATTTGCATCCTTGTAAGAAATATATTTTTCATACTTTTACTACCACACCTATTCTATCAAAATCGGCAGCAAAAAAGCCTGCTAATAAGCAGGCTAACATGATATTTAATAGTATGATAAATACCAACTTCTTTCTTTTGAAGATTAACTACGGGGGAATAGTAATCTTGAATTTAACTTCTTTATCTATTAGGGGGGGAGATATATGAAGTTTAAGTTTATTTATAGGGGATTAAATTTTTATTCGTATATATATGTTTTAAGGGGGTTATTTCTATTCATTAATTGTTTTCAATATTTGTTTTTTAAAGGGTTGTTCTATTAGAAGCTTTATCTGACCATCCGTTCACCTCTTCCTCTCTTTGACTATGTTTAAATAATAACGTTTAAATACGAATAAATTTATAACAAAATATGAAGAAACGGTGAATTATTTTCCGTCTCCAGAGCCAAGAAGTATTCACCTGCTATGCGGACCGGGCCGAGCCAAGGTCTCGTCCCTCGGTTTGAAGCCTTTCCAAAATCCGGAAAGTCTCCAAACTCGCCCGGTGGTGTAAGAGCTAAAGCTCTAACGCTACACCCACAGCGGGTGAATACTTCTTAGCTCTTCCGTCTCTTTTGTTACTGCAGTGAATATTAAATAGTCTGTATATCCTATCAAGTTGATTAAATCATCTAATCTTACTAGTTTTTATAGGAATTCAAAGATATACAGAAACATCTCTAAATTTCATCATATATATCGAAGAAAATAGAAGAACAAAATATTTTTTAAAACCCCAGCTTCCGGTTTCCAGTTATGGAGGCTGCTGTGAAAGTGGAATTAGGACGAGTGCTTTTCTCGTTCCTTCTCCACAGGACGACTTTTGAGATTCGCGTATTTTGCGAAGCTCAAAATCGAGGGTCGAGACCGCCCTTTGGCTCGAGCCGGTCCCATAGCTGAACTCCATAACTGGAAACCGGAAGCGGCATCCTTCAACAACACCTAAAGAAGACAAAAAAAGGACTGCCCTTTCTTTCAGGCAGTCCAACGTGAATGATTTTAATTTTGAATGTGTATTATAGAACTTTAACAGCGAATGAAGGCATGAAGTAGCCTGAGATTGTTGAAATCTTAACTGATTCGCCTGGTTGTGGTGCAGCGATGTATTGGTTGTTACCTAAGTAGATACCTACGTGGTAAGTTGAACCTTTGCTACCCCAGAATAATAGATCTCCGGCTGATGCTTGAGAAACTGCTTCTTGTGTACCGGCACTTTCTTGAGCTACTGTGTATGAACCAATGCTCTTACCAGTTGCTTGTTGGTATACGTATGATGTGAAACCTGAACAGTCGAAACCTGAAGGTGTCTTACCACCCCATACATATGGTGTTCCGATATATTTCTTAGCAGTACTGATAACACTGTCAGAAGTTGAAGCTTTGTCTGATGATGAAGCTGATTCTGTAACAGCAGCCATATCAGTAACGTCACTAGCGTTAACCCATTCACTTGCACCTACTAGGTACCATGTATTACCTTGGTCATCTTTAACAGCTTGACCAACGGCCCAGGCTGTATTTGCTTGCAAGGCACGGCCAGAACTCTTACCATTTGATGATGGTGTTGTGTAAAGTGCTGACATAGTCTTTGTACGAACAGCAGAAGGAGCGTCAGATAGAACTTGTGAAGCAGCCTTTGTTGTAGAAGCGTTTGATAGGCCTAAACCTGTAACTGCCAATGCTGCAGCAGCTGTAAATGAAATAAGACTCTTTTTAACGTTAGTATTCAAAATTGAAATCCCCCGTAATGGTTTGTTTTTTTTATTTTTTAAGTTTTTCTTAATTATTAATTTCTTATCACTCAACGTTGACTATAATACGCTCTGAATATTGCAGAAATGTTACAGCAATTGTATAAGAATGTTACACTTTGTTGTTCACAAAGTAATAAAGCTGCAACCACATACGTACCAGTGGTTACAGCTTTATTGTGAAAATCGGAATTACTTGATTTTTTCGATATTCAATATTTTGTTAACGCTTTCTTTAGTTATTTCTATGTTATTATTAGTAATTTTATAACATTTACCCCTTAATTCACTCGGAATATTCAAATCTCGATGGAATTCGTCACTATTAATTCGAGCTTTTAATCGATTAATATCATCCCCGCGACCAGCCAAACGTTTCGTCACAGTATCCAAATCTACTTCAAGAAAAATGACGACTGCCTGATTGCCGTACTTCTCTTTATAGGAAATTGCTCCTTTAGTATCGACAACAATACTAGCGGCGTCATACTTTTCCCAAGTTTTATTGAGACTTTCTTCAGAAGATCCATACCAATTGCCACTAAATTCGACTCTTTCAAGATAATGATTCTTCAAAAAGCTATCTTTCGTCTCAAAATGATAGTCTATGCCGTCTTTTTCGCCCACACGTGGTAATCTAGTAGTATGAGTTATGACACTCGGTATATGATAGGTATCTTGCAAATATTTACTAATTGTTGTTTTCCCAGTTCCACTTGCTCCAGTGATAACAATAATTTGTTTATCCATTATAGGACTCCTATGTTTGAAATATTTCTTCTACTATATTATTATACTAGTCTGTTAAGTAATTAATCCGAGGAGAATTAGATATGAAAATAGAAGACTTAAAAGTTGGCACTGTTTACGATTGCTCCGTTGATGAAGATATGGATTACCCATTCCAAGGAAAAGTTGAGAAGATTTACGAGCACTCAGCTTTGATGGAGATTGTTAAGAATGATCCTAAGGACAATACTAATAAAACGGAATTAAATAACAAGATTGTTGTAAGTATCAAGAAAATCAAAAAAGCTAAATAATTAATCTCATAAAAAGAAGCCGGTCATTAAGTTGATCAGCTTCTTTTTTTTACTCTTCTTTATATATTAGTTTGCCGTTTCCAGAGCTGAGAGTATTCATCTGCTGCGCGGCACGGTCCGAGCCAAAGTACGGTCTCGGGCCTCGGTTGAAGCCTTTCCAAAGACCGGAAAGTCTCCAACACGTCCGGTGGTGTAATTGCTAAAGCAATAACGCCACTTTTGCTGCGGATGAATACTCTCAGCTCTTCCAACTAATTTAATTTTTTTAATTTAAAAACATCTCTTAATTTACGGCTAGATTTTTTTGATTATGGTTTAATTATTTACATCATTGATGTAATGAATGGAAAAAAATTATCAGATTACCTAAATAATCTGTATTCAGTTGAATATTGATAAATCGAATCCCAAACTTCAATTACATATCAATAAACCAAAACCTTAGCCTCCGGTCGTCAGTGATTTTTGCCTGCAATGGAGGTGACGTTATGGCTTTAGCCATTACACCACGGGACGAGCTTGGAGACTTGCGGTTTTTGCAAGGCTTCAAGTCGAGGTGCGAGACCTTGGCTCGCACCGGTCCCCATAGCGGCAAAAAATCACTGACGACCGGAGGCGGCCGCTTTTACAATCATCTATTTTTCAACATTAATAAATGAACGTGCAGGAACTCGTAATACTCGATATTCCATTGCGTAGCGGTTGGCTTTTAGACCTAATCCGTTGATGAAATTGTTCTTATATTTGGCTTGGACAGTAATTACATATGCATCTTGATACTTATTATCGGCCTTCTTGATTTTCTTCATTGGCCAATCCAAATGCATGCCTGATACGGTGAATGGTAATGTTGCATCTGAAATTGTGGCATTTCTGCTTGAAACAGTGAATGTCGAATTATTGATCCAATATTGGTAGACGTCTGTTGCTGTATTGGATTCTTTCTTATCTATTTTGACGTAGTATCCTTGACCATCATTGGTTGTCTGTACAATCATCGGATCGTACTTATACGAAACGGCAACTTCCCTTTTATCGGTCAAATCAACTTTTGTAAACAAACTCGTGTACAACATTCCACTGACAGCAAAAATAACGACTAGAATTTCAACAAAATCCATTAAAATTGTTGTCCCAGTAATTTTTCCCTTTTTAACTACTAAAATTTTTAAATGACGATTTCTGATATTAAATACTACAAAGACTAATAGCGCAATTACAATAATCCATGCAATAATTCCCACAAAATTCCAAGAACTCATAGTTTTCTCCCAACTAAAATTGATTGTTTTACACACTTCATAACTCTATAATAGTTATTACGCTAATTTTACCACGAATCGAAAAATTATTTGAAATTGAGATACGAAACGCTAAAAAATGTGTGGGTACACACGTTTGCCGACTTTTTATAATGGTAGTATAACCACGCTATATCGTGTGTTCACCGTTATGTCGAATACAATATATTGTGTTTCATATTTCAAATGATTATACTAATTGAGAATAGCACTTGAGAGGAAGTAATAACATGAACAACACAATCGTATATAGCAAAAATAACTGCATGCAATGCAAAATGACTAAGAGATATCTAAAAGAACACAACGTTCCTTTTGAAGAAAGAAACATCAACCAAGACCCTGAATATTTAGCTGCTCTTAAGCAACAAGGATTCCAAAGCGTCCCTGTCGTAATGAACTCAACTATGGACCCAATCGTCGGTTTCCGTCCAGATAGTCTAAAGGAGCTCGTTGACTAATGAAAGAGCTAGCTTATTATTCAATTACAGGTCAAACAAAGCGTTTTGTTAATAAGCTGGGAATAGATGGATATGAAATTACCGATGCCGATCCGTTTTATCAAATGGGTCGGCCATTTATTCTTATTGTGCCTGCTTATGACGACGATATGATGGACCCTGTAATCGATTTTCTCCAATATGAAGATAATGCCAAGAACTGTGTCGGTGTAGCCGGTGGTGGCAATCGTAACTTCAATACGCTCTACAATCATACGGCTAAGGATATCGCCGCTGGTTTAAATGTGCCCGTTGTATTCCAATTTGAATTCAATGGTACCCAAAAAGATGTCGAAAACTTTCAGAAAGTAGTGAATGAAATTGGGATTAAATAACCTCGATGCAACTAAGCTTAGTTATTTCAAATTAAATAATGAAATCAACATCCCCGTAGATGGCAAAATTCCACTAAACAAAGATAAGGAAGCTGTTACAGCCTTCTTTGCCGAAAATGTGAAACCTAATACGATGAAGTTTGATACTTTCCAAGACCACCTAGATTATCTAATCAAAGGTGACTTCATCGAAAAATCAGTTATCGATAAGTACTCAGTTGAATTTATCGAAAGTCTTTACCAATACTTGTTGGATCAACATTTTGAGTTCCAATCATTTATGGCAGCCTATAAGTTTTACAATCAATATGACTTAAAGACTAACGATGGTAACTATTATCTTGAAAATTATGAGATGAGAATTCTTTTTAATACCCTTTTATATGCCAATGGCGATCAAGATCTCGCAAAGAGTTTGGCAACTGAGATGATTGCTCAGCGTTATCAACCCGCTACACCGTCATTTTTAAATGCTGGTCGTAAGCGTCGTGGCGAATACGTATCTTGTTTCCTACTACAAGTTACTGACGATATGAATAGTATCGGTCGGACAATCAACAGTGCCTTGCAACTATCACGTATCGGTGGTGGTGTTGGTATTACCCTATCTAATTTGCGTGAATCAGGTTCACCTATTAAAGGTGTCGACAATTCATCATCCGGCGTTTTGCCCGTTATGAAGTTATTGGAAGACAGTTTCAGTTACAGTAACCAACTCGGTCAAAGACAAGGTGCTGGTGCCGTTTATTTGAATGTTTTCCATCCTGATATTATTGAATTTTTATCCGCCAAAAAAGAAAATGCCGATGAAAAAATCCGTGTTAAGACCCTTTCACTCGGCGTTATCGTACCTGATAAATATTATGAATTAGTTCGTAACAACGAACCTATGTATCTCTTCAGCCCTTATTCAGTCGAACGTGTCTATGGCAAACCATTCTCATACATCGACATCACTAAAGAATATGACAATCTAGTTAAAGACGACCGTATCAAGAAATATAAGATTGATGCTCGTGAACTTGAGGACGAAATTAGTAAGCTTCAACAAGAATCTGGCTATCCTTACGTGCTAAATATCGATACCGTTAATCGTGCAAATCCAATCGACGGTAAGATTATCATGAGTAATCTTTGTACTGAAATTCAACAAGTTCAAATCCCTTCTGAATTAAATGATGCTCAAGAATATACTAAATTGGGAACTGATGTCAGCTGTAACCTTGGTTCAACTAACATTTTGAATATGATGCAAAGCCCTGACTTTGGTCAATCAATCCGTTCAATGACTAGAGCTTTGACATTTGTCAGTGATGCTTCAAATATCACATCCGTTCCCCCAGTTGCCAATGGTAACAAGATGAGCCACGCAATCGGTTTGGGAGCTATGGGACTACATACCTTTTTAGCTTGCCATCATCTCGAATATGGCTCACCAGAGGCAATTGAATTCATCAACGTTTACTTCATGTTGCTAAATTACTGGACTCTAGTTGAAAGTAACAACATCGCTAAAGAACGTCATGAAACTTTCGCTAACTTTGAAAAATCTAAATACGCTGACGGAACTTACTTCGATAAATATGTCGAGAATAGCTACGCTCCAAAACTGGAGGACGTTAAAGAACTTTTCGCCGGTATCTTTATTCCTGAAGAAAAAGACTGGGCCGAATTAAAAGACAGCGTTATGACGGATGGTCTTTATAACGCCTATCGTATGGCAGTTGCCCCTACTGGCTCGATTTCTTACATCAATAACACTAGTGCCAGCTTGCAGCCCGTTACACGTCTAGTTGAAGAAAGACAAGAAAAGAAGAACGGTAAGTTGTACTTCCCAGCTCCTTTCTTGAGTAACGATACAATCAAATATTACAAATCAGCTTATGACACTGATATGCGTAAAGTTATCGACACATACGCTTCAGCTCAAGAACACATCGATCAAGGTATGAGTTTGACCTTATTCATGCGTTCTGAAATTCCAGCCGGACTATACGAATGGAAGGCCGCTGACGATACAAAGCAAACAACACGTGACCTAAGTATTTTACGTAACTATGCTTACTACAAGAATATCAAGTCACTTTACTATGTAAGAACATTTACCGAGAACAATGATGAAATCGGCAGTAACGAGTGTGAAAGCTGCTCAATCTAGGAGGAATTTTTTATAATGGTTGATACATATTACAAATCAATGAACTGGAATAAACTTGAAGACCAAATCGACAAGGAAACTTGGGAAAAGTTAACTTCTCAATTTTGGTTAGATACCAGAATCCCTCTTTCAAACGATTTAGACGATTGGCGCACATTGAACGCAGCTGAACATACTGTTGTGGGACATGTCTTCGGTGGTTTGACACTCTTAGATACATTACAATCACAAGATGGTATCCAAGCAATGTTAAAGGATACTCGTACTCAAGCCGAAACCGCCGTTTTCAATAACATTGAATTCATGGAATCAGTTCACGCCAAGAGTTATTCATCTATTTTTAGTACTTTAAACAGTGCTGAAGAAATTGAAGAAATCTTCGACTGGACTGATCACAACGAATACCTTCAAAAGAAAGCTAAGTTTATCAATGATATTTATCAAAATGGTGAACCATTGCAGAAGAAAGTTGCTAGTGTCTTTCTAGAAAGTTTCTTATTCTATTCTGGTTTCTACACACCACTCTACTATCTTGGTAACAACAAACTAGCTAACGTTGCCGAAATCATTAAATTGATTATTCGTGATGAATCAGTCCATGGAACTTATATCGGTTATAAATTCCAACTCGGTTTTAACGAATTGAGCGATGACAAAAAAGCCGAAATGAAAGACTGGATGTACGATTTACTCTATACCCTTTATGATAATGAAGAGAAATATACTCGTGAATTGTATAAAGAGGTTGGCTGGGTCGATGAAGTTCTCGTATTTCTTCGTTATAACGCTAACAAAGCATTGATGAACCTCGGTCAAGAGCCACTCTTCCCAGATGGCAATGCCGAAGATGTCAATCCTATCGTTATGAACGGTATCTCAACAGGTACAAGTAATCACGATTTCTTCTCACAAGTTGGTAATGGTTATTTGATGGGTAAAGTTGAAGCCATGCAAGATTCTGATTACGATATTGGGCGTACTGGCGACAATAAGACACCTGATGGTAATTCATTGTTTGATAAGGTTAAAAAATTAAAATAGAGTTAACAAAAAGATAGTGTCAAATCGTTACTTCTACGATTTGACACTATCTTTTTAATAAATACATATGACGATAAACACTGTAACTAATTATCAAAAAAATAATTGATTAATGGAGCAATGCTTGATGGACAATATAAAATCAGCACGTTTTATAACTTCCCTTGGAAGTTTAAATGATTATGGCAGTACTGTCGCTCAGACTAAAAAAGCATTGGATATTAAATCTAGTGCTCCGCTAGAACAAAATAATCATGATGTTGCAATATTTGAGGATGCTGTAAATGGTATTGAGACTAGTAAAAAAATGGGCTTTAGTTCCGATGGTATTATCGCAATAAACAGAAGCTTCAATTCATCTGGTGACGAAGAGCCTAATATCCCAGGACATTTAAGAAATTCCACTGATAAAAATGATCGTATTGTTGTCACGACTGATTCTAGAGCACGCCAATCTGATAATTACTTTCCACCTGAAGTAGTTACACAAAATGATTTGAGTAAAATAGTTGAAGAATATAAAAACTCACCGAAAACCGAAAAAGATGCTTGGAGAGTATTTGCTAGTATATCTAAGCTACAGCCATTTCAAGATGGCAACAAAAGAACAGCCTTAATCTCAGCCAACTCCGCTTATGAAACATGGGAAAACGAAAATTATTTAGTACTGCCTTTTAACGATTTAGACCGAGCAGACTTTACGATTCAATTAATGCGTTATTACAAAGCTGACAGCAAATCAGAAGAAAATAAATATCTTGACCGCATGATAGATATTCTACCTTCCGCTAAAGAACGTGAGTCCAAACTGAGAGCCCCATTATCTCCGGAAGAGATAAGCAAAGAAAAGTTGGCAACAACTTATAAAGTTAAACCACAATTTCGAAACGAAAATAACAACAATTCCTAAGGATTATATTTATAGGACCAAAAGAGCTGTTGAACTTGATTACTACTTCAAGTCCAACAGCTCTTTTTATAAATTGATAATTTACTTAATAATATTACCGTACAACTTTTTAGTGAGACCTTCTAAACTGTCCCATTCTTCTTTGGTAAAACCACTTTTACTAACTAATGATTGTGGCAAGTCTTTCACTGCTTCACGTTTCTTGAGACCTTCTTCAGTCAAATAAACGTTAACAACTCGCTCATCTTCTTTACTCCGCTGACGAACTACTAAATTTTCATGTTCCAGGCGTTTCAATAATGGCGTCAAGGTACCAGAATCTAGGGACAATAATTCACCCATCTGCTTGACCGACAATTCTTTATATTGATACAGCGCTACAAGTACTAGGTATTGTGGATATGTTATGCCATTAGCGCTCAATCCGTCGTGATACAACTTTTGAATGGCACGTGATGTCGCATAAAGTGAGAAGCACAAATGATCGTCCAAAGGAAGGGGCTGACTCGTATCTACAAACATATTGTTGCCTCCTTTTAATACCGTATTTACCATGTATTTTATGCTTTTTAAACTCAATTGTAAATTATTCTATTTTGCACAATCCAACAATGTAATAATAAGGAATTATAACATTAGTCATTATTAGTACTACTGTTTTATTATATTAATTATATAAAAATACAATGGATTTTTACACTTATCCTACGTGTACTAACCGTATATATTTGATACACTCACTTTATAGAAGGAATTTGCGCGCGTAAGGGGAACTATATGATCAAGTTAAACGTTTTCAAAAGGATGGCATTTATTGTATTCGGGATATTTTCATTAACTCTTAATTATCCTGTTACTTTAGTCCACGCTGCTGATGCTAATACGGACTTTCAAAATGCCTTGGCAACAACACCTAAAGGTTTAAAGTGGAAAGATGACGATTTCACCGTGGCTGATTTTTCCAAAGCCTATGCAAATCGAATAGCTAACGGTACAAATTTAGGAAATAGCAGTAATACCCTGGTTGATCAAAACGCCAGCCGCGTTAACAATGCCAAGATTACTCAATCGACTAATCCCAACACACCTAACACAAGTGTCATTCAAATGACCAATGCCAAATGGCAGACTGGAGCGGTTTGG
The DNA here is from genome assembly GCF_036246245.1 of Companilactobacillus muriivasis. Classification (NCBI taxonomy): domain Bacteria; kingdom Bacillati; phylum Bacillota; class Bacilli; order Lactobacillales; family Lactobacillaceae; genus Companilactobacillus; species Companilactobacillus muriivasis. The sequence goes on along the minus strand of NZ_BTTQ01000015.1, from coordinate 11,481 downwards.
AGTAACTTAGCCAATGATAATTACTTCGATACCACTCACGAACAAACTGCTTCGATGTGGCTTTATTTGGGAAGGATTACTGGAGTTCAGCCCGCCGATGGTATGGCTTTCGTACTGCATAACGACCCCAACGGCGGCGATGCCATTGCACTTTCAGCCAACGGAATCCCGGTTAATGGACACTCATTAGGTGTCTGGGGAGCTGATTGGAATACTGCAAATCCATATTCTGAAAATTTATCGCGAACAGCTATTCAAAATAGTTGGGCGTTGGAATTTGACACTTTTACCAATTTTGAAAATAGTAATATCACTGGTGAAGGTAATACATTCGATTATGAAATACCCAATCTTCAACGTCAGGATCAACATATTTCTGCTGGCTATCCTGCTTTGCCATCCACATATACAAATGGTAAAAATGGTCGTGGTAAAAACTATTTCGTAATGAACCACAATTCTCAAACAAACATTTTTTCTTCTTACGATATTACACCAACCAATCTGGTAGATAGCAAATGGCATCACGTTACTATTAAATGGACTCCTAGTACGGAGTACACAGGAACATTATCATACGCGTATAACGATAAAGATCCCAATACAGGAGCACCTTTGACCAATAGCGTTACGAGTAAATATCCGATTGATTTGACTAAACTAGATATCACTAAAAATAATAAAAAACTATATTGGGGCTTCACCGGTTCAACTGGTAACAACTATGAAAATAATTTAATGGTCTTTGAATCAATTCCATCATTCGTTGATGCTGAGGCTAAATCAGCTGTTTACGATGATTCCCAAGGTGGAACTCAAGTTACCAATAGCAGTACCTTAGTTGATCCCAATTCAGACATTCGTTATACCTACTCTTTAAATTACAAAGGTTGGACTAAAACCTGGAACGATATCAATGCTTTAATGAAAGTACCCAGTAATATTACTTTCACAAGTGGAACGGTAACGTATCCAAATTCTCCAACTAACAAAAATCCTCGTCCAATCCCAGCAGAGGTCTTTCAAAATGTGACAAATAATCAGTTGCAATATCTACTGCCTGAAGGATTAGATTCCGACAGTCGTAACGCCCAAATTGAACTGAAAGGTCATACGATTGCTAAAGCACCAACACAGCTGACTGTTCCATCAGTTCATACATCATTTGAGGGTGATAATCTGATTACCGGAACCGATACTCAGGCTTTCAAAATTAGATCTCGCCTGTTGAGTCTAGATAGTTCATCCCCCAATCCAATAACTTTGAAACCGAACGAAAGCACTACTGTTCCCGGTAAAGTTTCTTACATTGGTAGCGGCACGGTACCTAGTTTCAGTACAATGAACGTTTATCAAACTTTGAATGGAACCAAGACTAATTTAGGTAGAATTGTAGACTCAAGCGGTAATTTCACCATGCCAATCAGTGCTAATCAATTGAACAAAATCAACACCTTGTCTTTCTATGTAACAGATACTTTAGGGAACACAAGTAACACCATTTCCCGACAAATCAACGTTGGTGGACTATTAACTTTTGGTACCGTGCAAGATACAGTTCATTTCAAGCCAACGAATGGTTCGTTTGAAGACAAAATCATCCCTCGTTTAGATAATTGGCAAATTGATGTCATCGATAGTCGTGAAAAAGGCAGCAATTGGACCGTACAGGCAAATGCATCAAATATGTTTTTAAACAATGATCCAAAATATCCATTAAAAGGTAATCTGATTTATCGTGATAATTCTGGCATCGACCACAATCTATTAAACAATACGATTAGTGTAGCCAGTCATACCAAGGATATTGACGATACCCAAACGAAGAATATCACCGATACTTGGACGTCTGATAGTGGCGTTTTACTATCAATGGAAAATGGCAATTCTAGTGGCGCATATCAAGGTTTAATTAACTGGATCTTGTTGGATACTCTGCCTAACACTTAATCTAAAGGGTGTTTGAATTTAAAAATAAATTCAAACACCCTTTTTGATAACACTAATAATCGAATAATATTTAATCATTGATTTATTTTATATGAAAATAAAATACCCTTTTTGATGAAATCCAAGGTGAAAATTCGTCATTTTTGATAATATTTTTTGGGATAAATAAATATCGATTGAAGGGCTTTTTATGAATCAAAAGAAACTTAGAAATATTATATTTATTTTTGGCATTATAATTTTATCTATATGCTCCTTTTTTGCCTTTAGTGACTTCACTATTATGGCGGAAGATACTACAAATCCTGACTTTGAAAATGCACTAAGAACCACTCCCAAAGGGTTAAATTGGGATAACGATGCTTTTAAAATTGCGGATTTTAATAAAGCTTATCAAAACCGCGTGTCAGCAGGTACAAATCTTGGAAATCCTAGCAGCAAAAATACCGTTAATTCGAGTAAAATGAATAATGCAAAAATAATCCAATCAACCAATCCCAAGACTCCAAATACAAGTGTAATTCAAATGACTAATGACAATTATCAAACCGGCGCTGTTTGGAGTAACAGAGAAAAAGAAAACTATTTTGATATGAATCATGAACAAATCGCTTCTATGTGGATCTATTTTGGTGAACTACCCGTTAAAAATATACTAGATAATTTTGGACGCATCAAAAAAAAGCTAAATACGAGCCCTGCTGATGGTATGGCGTTTGTACTTCACAACGATCCAAATGGTGAGGATGCTATTTCTTTATCATCAGACGGCGTTCCAGTTAATGGGCAATCTTTGGGAGTCTGGGGAGCTGATTGGGATAATACAAATACAAAGGCATCAAAATTAGCACTAAATGCAATACAAAAAAGTTGGGCTTTAGAATTCGATACATTTGCAAATATTGAAACTAATTCTTCAAAAGAAGAGGGGGTTTCCTTCGATAATGGAGTCAAGGATATAGAAAGAGCTAGTCAACATATAGCTGGTAATTATCCTGGAGAAAATGACACCTATGTTTCAGCTGGATATACTTATGGCAATTATTTCGAAATGCGGCAGAAGAATCCACTATTACTTCCTTCATACAAGAATTCTCAATCTTTAGTAGACAGTAAATGGCATCACGTAACTATCAAATGGACTCCTAATATCGGAACAGTCACCGGTCGCCTAAGTTACGCCTACGATGATAAATATCCTGAAACTGGACTAAAAAAAGAAACTAATTATAAATCAGATTTTACGATAGATACAACTAAACTAGGATTAACCGGAATGTTAGGTTCAACAGAGAATGATGATAAAAGATTATATTGGGGGTTTACTGGTTCAACAGGAATTAATTCCGAAAACAACTTATTAGTCTTCGAATCGATTCCATCCTACGTTGATGTTGAAGCAAAATCTTCAGTTTATGACTATTCTCAAAATCCTAATGGTATTCAAATCACCGATACCAATAACGAAGTTACTTCCAATTCTGAAATCAAATATAAGTTCTCTCTCAACTATAAAGGCTGGACAAGAACCTGGGATAACATTAAAGTCAGTATGAAAATTCCTGATCACGTCAAATTCACCAGTGGTACTGTAACCTACTCTAATTCTTCAACTAATCAAAAGCCTCAACCAATTACATCCAACGTCTTCCAAAATATTCAAGATAATACTCTTCAATTCAAATTGCCTGAGTCATTAAACCCTAAAAAACGTAATGCCGTAATTGAACTAACAGGGCGAGTAGATCAAACTGGTTCCACTAAATTAACAGTCCCTTCAGTTCACGCCGATTTCGATGGCAATAATCTGATTACCGGTGCTGACACGCAATCATTCACAATCAAGCCACAACACTTGACTTTAAGTAGTGACATGCCTAATCCAATTACAATTACTCAGGAACAAGATGCCGTGATTGCGGGTCAAGCTACCTACGATGGTCAGAACCCCAATTATCAAAATCTGGTTATTCATCAAGTTCTAAATGGTAATGATTCAATTGTAAATAGTAAAGTAGATACTTCTGGTAAATTCAGTTTCAATATAAGAAACCAAGATTTAGAAAAAATAAATAATTTGGATTTATATGTCACCTACTATGATAATGGAACGAAGTATACCAGTAATCACGTCTACCGACAAATTTCAATTGGTGGATTACTAAAAATAAGTGCTTCTAAAACACTTAATTTTCAAAACGTTTATGGTACTCAAGGCGAAAGAATTATACCACGACTAAACGATTGGCAAATTGACGTAACCGATAGTCGTAAAAAAGGTAGTGGATGGCATCTTTTTGCTGAGGTAACTAAAGCTCTAACTGACAGCAAAGGTAATGAATTAAATGCCAATATAATTTATAAAGATCCAAAGGATGAAATTCACTTAATTAATGAACCCTATCCTATTTCTAAAAATATAAAAGATAGTGATGAAACTCAAACGAAACATATAACTGACGAATGGACTTCATCTACCGGCATTCTTTTAAAACTTAATCAACAGGTTAATCCTGGCACTTACACAGCTGAACTTAGCTGGATCCTAAAAGATTCAATCTAACATCCACGCAAAAAAGAGAGTTACGCAATTCTGCGCAACTCTCTTTTAATTTTTAACTCCGATACCCCAAGAACATCGCAAACATCAAAATAACCAAGACAATTGATGTAATAACAACATACAAAGTATCGTGTTCCTTATAAAATGCATAAATTGAAACGACAACACGTAACACCGGTGTCAAAATCAATAAGAAGACACCCAGCATTATAACGGCGTATGACTTACCTTCTGCTATTCCCGCAAAGATTGACGAGAAGCGTTGTGGGAAATCGATCATGGAATGACCATTTCTAACAACTGTTGGATAGCCGGCACCGTTCATAAAGTACAATCCCATACCGATTAATATAACTATAGCAGACGTTATAACGCCGATACGTAAGATTTGACCGATGATTAACTCAACTTTTCGAGTTTCTTCATGTGATTGCATTAGATAGTCACCCCAAATCCTTTAAGAGCCATTTGTAATCCCATGTATAAAATAATAGGAATAAAGATCATTCTAATAACTCGAGGTTTCAACACTTGCATCAATCTGGCACCGATTGTTGCACCAACTAAAACACCAATTGCTAAAGGTGCAGCGATGTCAGGACGGATTGATCCATTAAAGAAGTACACTGTTGCACTAGCTGCAGCAGTAACACCCATCATCAAATTACTTGTGGCACTTGATGGTTTCAAAGGCATTTTCATAATTGTATCCATAGCGATAACTTTGAAAGCACCACTACCGATACCTAACAAACCACTGGCTAAACCAGCAGCCCACATCATTACGAATCCTCCTGGAACATTTTTCATTGAATAATCAATTTGTTTTTTTTCAGCTTTGTCGTAGTAAGTACTGGCAAGCTTGAATTTTTCAACAATCTCACCTTTTTCGGTATAAACGACTTCACCTTTTTTATCGAATAACTTACGGATCATATTGTATGAAGAATACAGTAAAAAGAATCCAAATAAGACGTATAAGAAATTACTTGAGAACATCCCTACTAACAGGGCTCCCATAATGGCACCGACCGTTGTAGCAATCTCCAAAAACATGGCCACCCGCAGGTTTAGCATATCATCCTTTAAATAAGCGATTGTTGAACCGGAACTCGTCGCAATAACTGAGATGATACTAGCACCAATTGCATACTTGATATCTAACCCCATCATGATAGTCAGCACCGGAGTGATAATCATTCCGCCACCAATCCCCAAGATTGCACCAAGAATTCCAGCTCCCACACCCATTACTAGGAGTAGTAGCATTGAATTCATTATTTATCCTCTTTTTCTACTTCCTCTTTCTTAGCAAAATTCTCAACGGAAGTTTCATAGTTACTTTTCATTATATCCATTGTGTGTTTTATTTCATCATTTTTCAAGCTATTTTCTGAAATTAAATCAATGTGAAATTTGGATGCATTTAAGTAATCACAACTTGTTGAAAGATAAATTTTTGTTTCTACTTCGGCGTCATCATCGAAGAAATGAGTGACTTTCTTAGCATCTGCAAAGGGTAAATTGATTACTCCTGTCTCTAAATAAAAGTCAATTTCGAACTCAGCATCAACCACATGGATCATAACTTGTGAAAGTTTATTATCGGTAACATCTTTTTCAAGTTGTTCCTTAGCTTTATTTAGTGACCAAAGGTCTTCTTGAAGTAAATCATCCTTACTAATTTCCAAACTAGTTTGGTTAAATTCACCTGCTTGAACGTTCTCCATAAAATCAGCAATCTTAATTTTCATACTATTCTCCTAAAGGTATTTTTCTAAAAAGTTTTCCACAGCCATTTGGTAGTTTTTCGAATCTATGTAGTAGCTCCGAATGTGAACACCAAGGCTTTCGTACGTCTTTTTTTTGAATTGTCCACATGTGGATAACTCGTCTCGCATTTCGAAAGGAACGGTAAAATCATTCTTGCCATGCATGAACATCATTGGCAACTTATTCTTGGACAAAGCTTTACGACAATCAGTCTGTCGATATGAAAAACCAGCTCTCAGTTTCGACATCAAAGATATCCCACCAATCAGTAATTTACCTTTAATATGATAACGTTTCTGACAGTGATAACTCAAGATTTCGCTTGCACTTGTGTACCCAGAATCTTCAATTATCAGTTTAACATTTTTAGGCAAGTCATACTGTGATGTTAACATAACCGTTGCCGCTCCCATTGAAGCACCAAATAGAATAATTTTATCCTTTGGACGTTCAGATAAAAGCTTTTTTATCCAATCCAAAACATCAAGACTTTCCAAGTAGCCCCAGCCAAGGTATTTACCTTCACTTTTGCCAGCTGCCTGATTATCAATCTGCAATACATTGCACCCGAGTTTATCGAATAACTGTGCATGTACATTCAATGACGTATGATCCACGCCAAAGCCATGAACCATCAGTACCGTTACATCATCGTTATTATCAGTGAACCAACCATACAGTTGATTGCCGGTATTATTGGATTTAATCTCCCATGCCTGCTTTGGTTTCTTTACAAATGCATCCGTTGCTTCTGCTAGTCCGTCATCCATTTTTACTTTCGGAGCTTCTGAACCTAACGCTTTGGAACCTCTTTTTTGAACATATAAAAAAAAGGCGTTCAGAATTAGAACGACTAGTAATAACAATATCAACAAAATAATTATCATGATATTACCTCACTTATGCTAATTCTTTTACACCTATCATTGCTACAGCAACTACGATCATTGAGACAGTGATTCCCACGAATAAACTTGAAAATGACAATGCCGTAACGATCAAACTACCTGCGTATGGTCCAATGGCACGTCCTAATGATCCGAAAATACTATAGAAACTTTGGAACGTTCCGCGATTCTTGTTTGTCGACATTTTGCTCAACAAAGCTGGAATCGTTGGGAAGACCATGGATTCACCAATTGTCAAAACTAACATACTCATAACGTAAGCTAGATATGACTTAGCTCCTGGCAACAAGAGGAATGATAATCCCATGATAACTGTTCCTAAGAAAATTTGATACTTTAACAATTTGAAAATCTTTGAAACTACTCGATTCATAACTGGTTGAATAATCAAAAGTGAAGCCGCATTGATTGTGAAAACTAAACCATATTCACGTGTTGAATAGCCTTGATTTAACATATAAGCTGACATATTACTGTCCCATTGTGAGTAACCCAACCAAACGATAAAGATTGAAGCACAGATAATAATCAAGTTTGTGTTAAAACGACTTGCACCAATTTCAATTTTAGGGTCGACAGTATCGCTACTCATATAACTGTGACCGACTGAATCATCATGTTCATGCACTGTATCCAATAGGTTAGCTTTGAATAATAAAATAACGCCACTGACGACGAATAATAACATTGGAATGAAGAAAGTGAAAAAGATACTCCACTTAAAAATAAATCCTACAGCTGTAGAACCAACCGCGATTCCGATATTGGCAGCTAAGTACATATTATTAAATATTACTCGACTGTTTCCTGACATTTGTTCAGCGATGAAAGCTGTATAAGCGTTGACGGCTGTATATACCAGTCCCATTCCAAATCCTAAAATGAACAACATAATCGCATATGTTGGCCAAACATGATGAACTGACATGCCTAATAACGAAAGAATCGAAATAGCATAGCCAATGTATAATGTCCCACGTTTTGAAAAGCGGTCGAACATTACCCCTCCTAGAGCATTACCGATCATCATAAAGGCTGAATATACCATTAAAGTAAATCCCGCTGTTACTAATGACTCATGTAAGTTCTTGTGAATAAAAATTGTATTCACTGGCAAAATAAATCCCATCACTAAATTGAACGTAATATTCAAAATTAGTAACCAAAGTCTTTGAGCGCGCATCCTTTTCACCTCTTCTATGTAATTTTTTCAATAAAAAAACCATGGCTTAAAATATCCATGGTTTTAAACGGTAGTACTCAGATGAGCAAATAGGTCCCCGTTCACATCGGTTTCCTATAGATATCCCTCACATATCCGGTGAGTAGTGCTCGATATCCTACCTCATAAGTGCCGTCCAAATTCGACGGCTCTCGACTCATCGCACAAGGTGTATCATAATATATAATGAAAATAGTTGCAACACTTTTCATTAAAGATTTGGATTTTCATCAACCTTTTCTTCAGTCCAAATCTTGTAAATTAGGTTCAATAAGCCACCCATCTGGCCATCGACACCGTTATACATCCAACGATAGATGCAGACATCCTTTTTCATTTCGTCTTCTGGTGGATTAGCACTATTGGCAGTTACAACAATATCAGCTTCTTTAGGATCACTAACAATTTTAGCGTATGGCAATGATTGTAGAGTCACAGCCAAATCTGAATAAACTAAGAAGAATGATTCAAGTTCTAGATAAACTTTAACTTGAATATTCTTGTTATATAGTGAGAAGAAACGGTAAGCAATCGCATAAATAGCTTCAGAAATTTGCTTTGATTTGCCAGTTAATGATTGATACTTATCACGCAACATCAAATGTTGAACAGTTGAGTAAATTTTACTCTCCAAGCCTTCATCATTAAGTTTGCTAATAGCATCACCAAAACCTGAGTATAAGTTCAAGATTTCAATATAATTGTGATCAAGAGCTAACACACCGATGATACATGTTGTCAGGTTGTATTTATATCTCAAGAATTCAGAATGTGACATCGCCATATCTGAAACTGTTTGTTCAATATCAATTGGAATAAGTTCTAAGAAGTCATCAATAAAGTTAGCAAACAATGGATTATATCTAACCAATTGCTTAGAAACAGATTGTAAATAGTCTTCAGAAACTTCAAATGTTGCTGGAACACACATCAATAGAATATAGAAGTCAGCTGATTGGAACATTTGCTCTTCATAGCTAACATCTTCCTTGATAGCACGTTTCAATTCGCGAACTTTTTGGCTGCCAGAATCCCCTTCAAGCATAGATCCAGCACTTTCGAAAATATTAGGGAAAGGATAATTAATGACATTCAAGGCATCCATATTTTGAACGTGATTGCCGTCAATAATCCGATATAGGTGTGCCATAACGACATATGCATAGAACATTTTTGTAATTTCATTAGTTGGTTTGAGACGATATTTGTCCAAAGCAATATCAACTACTTTAAAAGCAACAGTCTGTGTGAAGTCTTCAAATGGCCATACATATCCCCTAGTAGCATTCCAGTACAATGCTGCGATAGCCAAACGAATTGACTCTTCGTCCCCAACAAAACGCATAGGTTCATAGGCAATACGAACTCCAAAGCGTTTTAAGTAGCCTCTCATTGGTTTTAAGTGACGCAAAACAGTTGCCTTGCTACTTTCCAATGTTTCGTAAAAATGCTTGAATGAGCTCTCTTTGTCCTTAACAATGGCATCTAAGAATAAGTAACCATCAGAATTAGTTGTTAGAAACGCATGATAAGCATCACGTGTAACGTTGAACATTTCTTCAGTGCTGTATTTATCCTTATTTAAAATTTTCTTGAAATCATCTTGTATTCCTAAGAAAGTATTGTAGACACTACCGTAACTCTTATTCATTTGATAAGCAGCCTTACGCAAGTTGATATCCTTAACCTGGATATCGCGACTACGATAAGTACCGATTAAATCGGCACTAGCTAATTGAGTAGTTCTAATTAATTTGATCTTGTTAAATAGTTGAATTTTTTCAATTTCTGATTTTGATAAAAATAAGTCAGTAAAACTATCCAAGAACTCCACCCCCGTAGATGCAATTAATTCTATAATAATAGAATATATTCAATCTCATTTTAAAACAATTATATAATAGTAAATAAATTTGTATATAAGTAACCTACCATATTTTATTACTTAAATAAATAGACAGAAAATTTAGTGAAATATGAACATAATTTATTATCTATACCAATAAGTTATTTTACGCCTTATTTTAAATAAGTATAGTGCCTACACGTTCCGTAATTCGGAAAAAATATTTTTTCATAAAAAAGAAAAAAAGAAACTGAAATTTATTCAGTTTCTTTTTAATTTTATCTAAAAAATTTATATTGAAGCTTTATTTTTGAAGATATTTTTTCTGATCCATGGAATTACCCAGTAATCCAAACCAATTTTACCAGCGTTGAATCCACCGATAATGATGAAATATTCAAGAAAAATATAGAGCGGATTTACAGAAATTGCTCCAGCTAACATGTATGAGAAGTTCATCATCAAACCGAAGAAAACAGCAGCAGTTGTTAAACAACCGAAGATCAAACCTAATCCGACTAATAATTCACCCCATGAAACCATCAAGCTCATACCCTTGTAATGTGGCAAGATAGCGCTAATCATGTCATTGAACCAAGGATAAAGAACATTACCTTCAGGTCCTTTAACAGGGTTCTTGATAGCGTTAGCTACAAGACCTTTGACTGCTCCAGCAGCTCCGCCAGAAACCTTTTCCCAGCCAGAAAGTGTCCATTGAACACCTAAGTAAATACGAATGATTGCTAAGATAATAGTCGCAATCTTATTATTACGCAAAAAATGTACCATTTTATATTCCCCTCTATTTAACAAATAAGTAACTTCTACATTATAGAACTATTTGTTTTGATTTTCATAATTTTCATTACCATTTACATATTTACTTTATAAAAATGAAAATTAAAACTATATATAATAGGAAGAAATAGGTACACAAAAAGCCGTTCATAATCCCGAAGGGAGATGAACGGCTCTTCAATTGTATTGCGGAGAGTAGGGGGCTCGAACTCTAGACGGAGTTCAGACCTTATTTACTCTACATTATTTGATGATACGAAAAAAGGAACTGACCTAAGTCAATTCCTTTATGCTAGCGTGGCAGCTCCCTATCCTCGCGGGTAGTTTCCCACCAACTACTTTCGGCGCGGAGAAGCTTAACTTCTGTGTTCGGCATGGGAACAGGTGTATCCTTCTCACTATCGCCACCACACTATTTTCG
>NZ_BTTQ01000014.1:0-41816 GCF_036246245.1 Companilactobacillus muriivasis | reverse complement strand
ACGACTGGTTGCTTATACTGTAGTTGGTCTGACATGGCTTTCACTTCTTAGTTAGTAGAGTAACTATAGTGTAGCCCTGTCGGGCTATTTTTGTTCAAAGTTAAAAATCAACTAGCACCACGCGTATGATATGTATTTAATTTGAAATTTCACGTATTTTAAATAACAGATAGGAGTTAATCATCAATTAAAACAAGATTTTAGTCGGAGGGTGTCAGTAAATATTGACAGCTGTGGGAGTGGTGTTAGGACTTTAGTCCTTACTCCACTGACGTATTTTGAGATTTGCGGTTTGTGCAAAGCTCAAAATCGAGGTTCGAGACCGAACTTTGGCTCGCACCGGTCACATAGCAGGCTATATTTACTGACACCCGGAGACGGCAGACGGCATACATTTAATAATGAAATAAGATAAATTAATTGCTTTTTTTCAAAACACAATTATACTTTCTAAACAGACACTTAAAAAGTAGAGGTAACATTAATGGACAAAGTATTTACCGAAAGCGCCAAGAATGCACTTGTTTTAGCACAAGAACAAGCTAAGACATTTCATCATAATGCCGTTGGAACAGAACATATTCTGCTCGGCTTAGTAATGGAAAATGATGGTATCGCCGGTATTACTTTGAGGGATCTAGCTGTTAGTGACCGAGATGTTGAAGAGGAGATTGAACATCTGACTGGTTACGGCGATGTCTCATCTAATACCGCTAAGGGAATTTATTTACCATATTCTCCAAAGGGACAATTAATTTTAAGCGAGTCAGAAGAGACTTCTAACTTATATAAAGCCAATCGCATTGGAACAGAACATATTTTATTAGCCATTCTTGATGACACTGATAATTTAGCAAATCGTATTTTAGTTAATTTAGGACTCAGTCTAGCAAAGACTAAGTCATTATTATTGAGCAAGATGGGTGTTTCTAATAAAGCTGCCCGTCGAGGCTTTGCTGCAAATATGGCAGCGACTGCCAAGAAACAACAAGCTAAGGCCAATGGTAATGGTGGTACACCAACACTTGACTCCTTGTCACGTGATTTGACAAAGATGGCTCAAGATAATCAAATCGATCCAGTTATCGGACGTAAGTCTGAAGTTGAAAGAACTATTCAAATTCTCAGTCGTAGAACAAAGAATAATCCTGTCTTAGTCGGTGAACCTGGTGTTGGAAAAACTGCTATTGCTGAAGGTTTAGCCATTGCTATCGTCAAGAAAGATGTTCCTGTCGATATGCAAAACAAACGTATCATGATGCTTGATATGGGCTCATTGGTAGCTGGTACTAAGTATCGTGGTGAGTTTGAAGACCGTTTGAAGAAAGTTATTGAAGAAATTTATCAAGATAAGCATGTCATTTTATTCATCGATGAATTACATACTTTGATTGGTGCCGGTGGTGCTGAAGGTGCTATTGACGCTTCAAATATCTTAAAACCTGCTTTAGCTCGTGGTGAGTTGCAATTAATTGGTGCAACAACTTCTAATGAATATCAAAAATATATTGAAAAAGATACAGCTCTAGAACGTCGTTTTGCCAAGGTTCATGTTGAAGAACCAAGTGCTGACGATTCAATCAAGATTTTGGAAGGACTTCGTCCAAGATATGAACAACATCATGGCTTGACGATTTCTGATGAAGCGGTTGAAGCAGCTGTTCGTTTTTCAACACGTTACTTAACAAATCGTTTCCTACCTGATAAGGCAATCGATTTGATGGATGAAGCTTCAGCTAAAGTTAGAATCCACAACGTATCAAAGAACAACAAGCTGGAAGAATTGACTGACCAATCAATGAAATTGTTGAACGATAAAAACAACGCCATTCTTGATCAAGATTTTGAAAAAGCTGCTAAGATTCGTGAACAAGAACAAGATGTTCAAGAACAACTCAGCAAGTTGAAGGATAAGAAAGCTGCTGACAACAAGAAACCAGTTGTTACTGCTGATGACATTGCTGAAGTTATCGCTCAATGGACTGGCGTTCCCGTTAAGCAAATTACTTGTAAAGAGAGTGAGAAACTACTTAACCTTGAAAAAGAGCTCCACAAGCGTGTTATCGGACAAGAAGATGCTATCAATGCTATTTCACGTGCTATCCGTCGTGCCAGAAGTGGTATGAAAGATCCAGCTCGTCCAATTGGTTCATTTATGTTCTTGGGACCTACTGGTGTAGGTAAGACTGAACTAGCTAAGTCAATTGCCGAAGTAATGTTTGGTTCAGAGGACAATTTGATTCGTGTCGATATGTCTGAGTATATGGAACAATACAGTACTTCCAAATTGATTGGTTCAGCTCCTGGTTATGTAGGATTTGACGAAGGTGGTCAACTAACTGAAAAAGTTAGAAATGAACCATACTCAGTTGTTCTACTTGATGAAGTTGAAAAAGCTCATCCAGATGTCTTCAACATTTTGTTGCAGGTTCTCGATGACGGTATTTTAACTGATGCCAAGGGTCGTAAAGTTGATTTTAGAAATACAATCATCATTATGACTTCTAACTTGGGTGCTAGATCACTTGAAGATAACAAAGAAGTTGGTTTCGGTGCTCGTGATGTTCACGATGACTATAAGGAAATGCAAGAACGAATCAATGTTGAATTGAAGAAGTTCTTCCGTCCAGAGTTCTTGAACCGTGTTGACGAAACTATCGTCTTCAAGTCACTTAACAAGGAACAATTGAAGGCTGTTGCTAAGATTATGAGTAACAACTTGAGAAAGCGTCTTGCTGAAAGAGAAATCAAGTTAGTTATTTCTCCATCTGCTTATAGCGATTTAGTTCGTGACGGGTACAATCCTGAATACGGAGCTCGTCCAATGAGAAGAACGATTCAACGTGAAATTGAGGATCCAGTTAGTGAACAACTCTTAATGGGTAATGTTAAGGCTGGTGACGAGATTAAAGTTGGTTCTAAGAAGGGTAAGTTGACAGTAACTGTTGGCAAGCCTGAAGAAAAGAAAACACTAACTCATCAAAAGTAAGACCTTGACTATTGACAAGATAAGTGGTTAAGAGTATTATCTTTTTTGAGATTCAAAGTTCAAATCGCATATCACGATCTATTGTCCGTGGTTATGCTAAATAAAAAACACAAAAATAGATATTAGATTCTATTTTTGGTTTTTTTTTGCCTAAAAATAGGTTGAAAAACCGTTTTCATGCAAAATGTAATCAAACTGTAATATTTATTTTTGATTGCGATTTGGACAAATTAAATGTTGAGGTGAAAAATTTGACTTATCATAACGTTAATTATGGTGCACACCGTGTTCGTCGTAGTTATGCAAAGATCAAGGAAGTTCTTCCACTGCCAAATTTGATTGACATTCAAACAAATTCTTATAAGTGGTTCTTAGATGAAGGACTTAAAGATATGTTTGACGACATAATGCCAATTGATGATTTTGCTGGAAATCTTTCTTTGGAATACGTTGATTACAAGTTACTAGAACCAAAATATACTGTTGAAGAAGCTAGAGCACATGATGCTAACTTCTCAGCACCACTACATGTAACTTTGAAGTTGACTAATCATGAAACTGGTGAAATCAAGACACAAGATGTTTTCTTCGGTGATTTCCCTATCATGACTGATGAAGGAACTTTCATCATCAACGGTGCTGAACGTGTTATTGTTTCTCAATTAGTACGTTCACCTGGTATTTATTACAATCAAGATACTGATAAAAATGGCCGTGTAAACTTTGGTACAACTGTTATCCCTAACCGTGGTGCTTGGTTGGAATATGAAACAGATGCTAAAGGTCTAGGTTATGTAAGAATCGATAGAACTAGAAAGTTACCTATTTCTGAACTAGTTAGAGCCTTAGGTTTTGGTGAAGATTCAGAAATTCTTGATATTTTCGGTGATAACGATACTTTGAACCTTACTATGGAAAAAGATGTTCATAAGGATACTAGCGACTCACGTGTCGAAGAAGCCCTAAAAGACGTCTATGAAAGACTTCGTCCCGGCGAACCAAAGACTGCAGATAGTTCTCGTTCATTACTATATGCTAGATTCTTTGACCCACGTCGTTATGATTTAGCTCCAGTTGGTCGTTACAAGATCAATAAGAAGTTAAACCTTAAGACAAGACTTTTGAACAAGACTTTGGCTGAAACACTTGCTGATCCAGATACTGGTGAAGTTGTATTGGCTAAAGACACATTGCTTGATCGTGAAGCTATGCAAACTTTGAGTACATATCTTGACCGTGAAGATTTCAAGACTGTTACATTGAATCCTTCTGATGAAGGTGTTCTAACAGACCCTATCACTGTTCAAACTATCAAGGTTTACTCAGAAGCTGATAACGAAAAGGTTGTTAACGTAATTGGTAATGGTCACATTCCTGCTACTAACCGTACAATCACACCTGCTGATATCTTGGCTGGTATCAACTACTTCTTGAACCTTAAAGAAGGAATTGGTTCAACTGATGATATTGATCACTTGGGTAACCGTCGTATTCGTTCAGTCGGTGAATTGCTACAAAACCAATTCCGTATTGGTCTATCACGTATGGAACGTGTTGTTCGTGAAAGAATGTCAATTCAAGACTCAGCTACTGTTACACCTCAACAATTGATTAATATTAGACCTGTTGTTGCTTCAATTAAGGAATTCTTTGGTTCATCACAATTGTCACAATTCATGGATCAAACTAATCCACTTGGAGAACTAGAACACAAGCGTCGTCTATCAGCCCTTGGACCTGGTGGTTTGACTCGTGATCGTGCCGGATATGAAGTTCGTGATGTTCACTATACCCACTATGGTCGTATGTGTCCTATTGAAACTCCTGAAGGTCCTAATATCGGACTTATCAATAACTTGGCCTCATACGCTATCATCAACAAATATGGTTTCATCGAAACACCATATCGTCGTGTTTCATGGGATACACATAAAGTAACTGACAAGATCGATTACTTAACTGCTGATGAAGAAGATAACTATGTTGTTGCTCAAGCAAATACGCTATTGAACGATGATGGTTCATTTACTGATAACAACATTTTGGCTCGTCACCAAGATGACAACATCGAAACAACTCCAGAAAAAGTCGATTACATGGATGTTTCTCCTAAACAAGTAGTTTCTGTAGCTACTGCATGTATTCCTTTCTTGGAAAACGATGATTCAAACCGTGCCTTGATGGGTGCTAACATGCAACGTCAAGCTGTTCCTTTGATTAACCCACATGCACCACTTGTTGGTACTGGTATGGAATACATTGCTGCCCACGATTCTGGTGCTGCATTGTTAGCTGAACATGCTGGTGTCGTTGACTACGTTGATGCTAAAAAGGTTACTATCAAACGTGACGAAGATGGCACAACTGATGAATATAAAGTAACCAAGTTCCGTCGTTCAAATAATGGTAAGAGTTACAACCAAAGACCTATCGTCCACAAGGATGAGGTTATTAAGAAGGGTGATATCATCGCCGATGGTCCAGCAATGGAAAACGGTGAATTAGCTCTTGGTCAAAACCCATTGATTGCCTTTATGACATGGAACATGTACAACTACGAAGATGCGATTGTACTTTCAGAAAAATTAGTGCGTGAAGATGCTTATACTTCAATTCATATTGAAGAGTACGAATCAGAAGCACGTGATACAAAACTTGGACCTGAAGAAATCACACGTGAAATTCCTAATGTTGGTGAAGATTCATTGAAGGATCTTGACGAATTCGGAATTATCCGTATTGGTGCTGAAGTTCGTGATGGCGATATCTTAGTTGGTAAGGTTACACCTAAGGGTGTTACAGAATTATCAGCCGAAGAAAGATTGCTACATGCTATCTTTGGTGAAAAAGCTCGTGAAGTCCGTGATACTTCACTTCGTGTACCACATGGTGGTGGCGGTATTATCCAAGACGTTAAGGTCTTCACTCGTGAAGCCGGTGACGAACTTGATCCTGGTGTTAACATGTTAGTTCGTGTTTACATTGCTCAAAAGCGTAAGATTCAAGTTGGTGACAAGATGTCTGGACGTCATGGTAACAAAGGTACTGTTTCAATCGTTGTACCTGAAGAAGATATGCCTTACATGCCAGATGGTACTCCAGTAGATATCCTATTGAACCCAATGGGTGTTCCATCACGTATGAATATCGGACAAGTTCTTGATCTTCACTTAGGTATGGCTGCTAGAAAACTTGGCATCCATGTTGCAACACCTGTTTTCGATGGTGTTAGTGATGACGAATTATGGGACATTGTTAAAGAAGCTGATATGGATTCTGATGGTAAGTCAATCCTTTATGATGGACGTACTGGTGAACCATTCAAGAACCGTGTTGCTGTCGGTGTCATGTACTACTTGAAACTAGCTCACATGGTTGATGATAAGATTCACGCTCGTTCAATCGGACCTTACTCACTAGTTACTCAACAACCACTTGGTGGTAAAGCACAATTTGGTGGACAGAGATTTGGTGAAATGGAAGTTTGGGCCCTTGAAGCTTATGGTGCCGCTTATACACTTCAAGAAATCTTGACATACAAGTCTGATGATGTTGTTGGACGTGTTAAGACTTATGAAGCTATCGTTAAGGGTGAAAGTATTCCTAAGCCTGGTGTTCCTGAATCATTCCGTGTTCTTGTCAAAGAACTACAAGCTCTAGGACTAGACATGAAAGTTCTAGACTCACACAAGAAAGAAATCGAACTTAGAGATATGGATGACGACGAAGATGCTGTAAGTATCGACGCACTATCTAAGTTTGCTAAACAACAAGAACAAAAACGTGCTGAAGAGGAAGCTAAGAAGCTTGAAGCCTCAAAAGATTCAGCTGAATCAACTAGTACAAAATCAGAAAACTAGTCAAAACTTTAGGGAGGTTACCTTTTGATAGACGTTAATAAATTCGAAAGTATGCAAATTGGTTTAGCATCTCCGGACAAGATTCGTAGTTGGTCTTATGGAGAAGTTAAGAAACCAGAAACTATCAACTACCGTACTTTGAAACCAGAAAAAGATGGTCTATTCGATGAAAGAATTTTCGGACCAACTAAAGACTGGGAATGTGCCTGTGGTAAGTACAAACGTATCCGTTATAAGGGTATTGTTTGTGACCGCTGTGGTGTTGAAGTTACTCGTTCAAAGGTTCGTCGTGAACGTATGGCTCATATCGAATTGGCTGCCCCAGTATCACATATCTGGTACTTCAAGGGTATCCCATCACGTATGGGACTTGTTCTGGACATGAGTCCAAGAAACTTGGAAGAGATTATCTACTTTGCATCATACGTAGTTATCGACCCCGGTGAAACAGATCTAGAAAAGAAACAACTTTTAACTGAAACTGAATACCGTAAGAAACGTGAAGAATTTGGTAACAAGTTCGTTGCTAAGATGGGTGCTGAAGGTATCCGTGATTTGCTTAGCCAAGTTGATATGGCTACTGAAGTTAAAGAACTTCGTGAAACTCTAAAGAGTGCACAAGGTCAAAAACGTACACGTGCTATCAGACGTTTGGATATTTTGAGTGCCTTCCAAAAATCAGGTAACAAACCTGAATGGATGGTAATGGAAGCAATTCCCGTTATCCCACCTGATCTACGTCCAATGGTTCAACTTGAAGGTGGCCGTTTCGCTACTTCCGATTTGAACGATTTGTACCGTCGTGTAATCAACCGTAATAACCGTTTGAAGAGATTGTTGGATCTTAATGCTCCTAACATCATTGTTCAAAACGAAAAGAGAATGTTACAAGAAGCTGTTGATGCTTTGATCGATAATGGTCGTCGTGGCCGTCCTGTTACAGGACCTGGTAACCGTCCATTGAAGTCACTTTCTCACATGCTTAAAGGTAAGCAAGGACGTTTCCGTCAAAACTTACTTGGTAAACGTGTTGATTATTCAGGACGTTCAGTTATTGATGTTGGACCTACATTGAAGTTCTATCAATGTGGACTTCCACGTGAAATGGCTTTGGAATTGTTCAAGCCATTCGTTATGCATGAACTTGTTAAACGTGAAATTGCTTCTAACGTTAAAAACGCTAGAAGAAAGATTGATCGTCAAGATGATGACATTTGGGATGTACTAGAAGACGTTATCAAAGAACGTCCAGTATTGCTTAACCGTGCCCCTACACTTCACAGACTTGGTATCCAAGCCTTTGAACCTGTTTTGGTTGATGGTAAGTCAATGCGTTTGCACCCACTTGCTTGTGAAGCTTACAATGCCGATTTTGATGGTGACCAAATGGCTATCCACGTGCCACTATCAGACGAAGCCCAAGCTGAAGCACGTATGTTGATGCTTGCTGCCCACCATATTCTTGCTCCTAAAGATGGTAAGCCTATCGTTACTCCTTCACAGGATGTTGTTTTAGGTAACTACTATCTAACAATTGAAACAAGACATATGACTGGTGAAGGTAAGATATTCAAGGATTCTAACGAAGTTCAAACAGCCTTATTGAACGGTGATATTCACTATCACACAAGAATTGGTATCGCTGTTGATTCAATGCCTAACAAGCCATTCAAGGATGACCAAAGAGATAAGATTATGATTACTTCTGTTGGTAAGGTTATCTTTAACGAAATTCTTCCGGAAGATTTCCCATACTTGAATGAACCAACTGATGACAACTTGATGCACGGTGTTCCTGACAAATACTTCCTTGGCAAAGGTGAAGACATTAACAAACGTCTTGACGAAATGGATTTGATTGACCCATTGAAGAGTGGTTACCTTTCAGATATCATTGCCCAAGTATTCAAGATTTACCGTGTTCAAAGAACATCATCATTGCTTGATGACATGAAGGAATTAGGTTACACAATTTGTACACTTTCTGGTTTAACAGTCGGTGTTACAGATGTTCCTAACTTGACTCAAAAACCTGAAATTATCGAAAAGGCCCACAAACAAGTTGCTTCAATTTCTAAGCAATTCCGTCGTGGACTAATCACTGACTCAGAACGACACGATCGTGTTATCAGTGTTTGGAACGATACAAAGGATGAAATTCAACAATTGTTGATCGATTCATTTGATCCTACAAACCCTATCTCAATGATGTCTGATTCTGGTGCCCGTGGTAACATCTCAAACTTTACACAACTTGCCGGTATGCGTGGACTTATGGCTGCCCCTAATGGTGGTATGATGGAAATCCCAGTTATTTCTAACTTCCGTGAAGGCCTATCAGTTATGGAAATGTTCATGTCAACCCACGGTGCCCGTAAAGGTATGACCGATACAGCGTTGAAGACAGCTAACTCAGGTTACTTGACTCGTCGTTTGGTTGATGTTGCGCAAGATGTTATTGTTCGTGAAGAAGATTGTGGTACTGACCGTGGACTTGTTGTAAGTTCAATTATGGAAGGTACAGATATGATTGAACCATTGTATGACAGACTTGTTGGTCGTTATACACAAAAGACAGTTAAAGATCCTAAGACAGGCGACGTAATCGTACCTCGTGGTGTCTTGATGGATGAAACAATTGCTCAAAAGGTTGTTGATGCTGGAGTTACTCACGTTACAATTCGTTCAGCATTCACATGTGATACAAAGCATGGTGTATGTAAGAAGTGTTACGGTCGTAACCTTGCTACTGGTGAAGAAGTTGAAATTGGTGAAGCAGTTGGTACTGTTGCTGCTCAATCAATCGGTGAACCAGGTACACAATTGACAATGAGAAACTTCCATACCGGTGGTGTTGCTGGTGGTGACGATATTACACAAGGACTTCCTCGTGTTCAAGAAATCGTTGAAGCCAGAAACCCTAAAGGTCTTGCTATCATTTCAGAAGTTGATGGTACTGTTACATCAATCGATGAAAACCAAGCAGAACATACTAAGGAAATTACTGTCGAAGGTGAGACAGATTCTAGATCTTATAGTGTTCCTTATACATCAAGTGTTGCGGTTGCCGAAGGTGATCACGTTAAACGTGGTGGTAAGTTAACACAAGGATCAATCGACCCTAAGGAATTAATCAAAGTTACAAACGTTCTACATACAGAAAACTATTTGCTTGCTGAAATTCAAAAAGTTTACCGTATGCAGGGTGTTGATATCTCTGATAAGCACTTTGAGGTTATGGTTAGACAAATGCACAGAAAGATCCGTATTCTTGATCCTGGTGACACAGATGTATTGCCTGGTCAATTGATGGATATTGCTCAATTTACTGACCATAACCGTGAAACATTGTTTAATGGTGGTATTCCAGCTACTGGACGTCCTGTCCTTCTTGGTATCACTAAGGCTTCTCTTGAAACAAACAGTTTCTTGTCAGCCGCTTCCTTCCAGGAAACAACAAGAGTTCTTACTGATGCTTCAATTCGTGGTAAGAATGATCCACTTCTTGGACTTAAGGAAAATGTTATTATTGGTAAACTTATCCCTGCCGGTACTGGTATGGCTAAGTACAACCACATGGAACCAAAGAAAGTTGGTCCTATGGCAGATAACTCATTAAATGGTGCCTACACAATTTCTGACATCGAAGCTCAAATGAAGGCTGAAGATGCAGCTAAATCAGAAAAACGTTAATAATTAAAAGACGACCCTCGGGTCGTCTTTTTTTGTATAATGATAGGGTAGTTGTGAGGTGCCGCCAGAGGCTAGTGTATTTTATATAAAAGAGAAACGTTATGGTAATTAATATTTGCCAGTTCATTTTCAACCATCTACCTATGATTTAGTTTGCTGTAGTTGTTGCAATCATTCGGAGTATTAGTAGATTAGTTTGTATAAAAAGTTAATTAGTCGGAAGAGCTGAGAACATTCACCGGCTGTGGTTGTATCGTTAGAGCTTTAGCTCTTACACCACTGGGCGAGTTTGGAGACTTACCGAACCTTGGTAAGGCTTCAAACCGAGGTTCAAGACCGCCTTTTGGCTCGGACCGGTCCGCATAGCAGGTGAATGTTCTCAGCTCTGGAGACGGCAAAACAAACAATAATTTTGGGGGTTAAGATTTTGCAGAAACAAGAATTAGCTTATCAAGATACTAAATTTAACTTGGATACTTACTGGGTTGATCCAATCGCTGACTTTGGAACGCCAAATAAACGTCCTTTAGCCATCATTTGCCCAGGTGGAGCTTTCAAGTTTCTAACTGACCGTGAAGCCCAACCGATTGCTTTTAATTTCAATTCATTGGGAATGCATGCGATAGTCTTGGATTACCAATTAGTTGACGATGAGCACAGTGTTTATCCATTAGCTTTACAAGAATTAGCTACAACTTTGAATTGGTTAAGGTCTCAAGAGGAGATTCAACATATTGATTTGAGTAAAGTTGTTTTAGTTGGATTCTCAGCTGGAAGTCACGTTGTAGCTGACTTTAACTCAATTGTGTTGGATCCAGATCAAAAGGAGAAAGTTTTCCCTGATGATTTAACTGTTATGCCAGCAGCCAATGTTCTCTGCTATCCAGTGATTGATATGACGATTGGTTGGCCTAAGGATGAGGACTGGGCTATGAAGATTGCTCCCGATATTTATTATTGGCAGGCTCAGGAACACTTAACTAAACATGGTAAGCCAACATTTATTTGGCAGACTGTGACCGATGCAACAGTACCCGTTATGAATTCGATTTTGTACGCTCAGAAGATGGACATGCTTGGTATTCCTTATGAAATGCATCTTTTTGGTTCCGGAGCTCATGGGTTATCTCTTGGTAACTATGTAACTCAGAACCCCGGTAACGAGGCCAATTTGAATGCCTTTGATACTAAGTGGTGGGAGCTTTGTGTTAACTGGCTCAAGTTGCAGGAGATTATACCTAATCGTTAAATTGTAAATATGTTAAAAGATAAGACCATGTAGATGATGCCCGTTGCAATTGCAATGTAGGGGATAAATCTAAATGATCTTTTTTTATTGAATAAAAAACTAATGATACAAAATAGGCAAGCTATCATGAGAATCCACAAGGTCATCCTTAAACCTAATATCAGACTGAGAATCGCTAGAATTTCAATGTCACCTAAGCCAAATGCGTATTTTCGACTGATTAATAATAGGATAAAGTAGGTCAGTAGGGCGTTTAAGATATGTAACGGTGTGAGAAAAAGTGTTGGGAATATTATCAAATAGGTTGCAGGGTAAATGTATCCATAGTAAGCATCAGTAAATGCCAAAACGACTAGACCTAGAAACAATGGCAGGTAAATAAAGTCCCCAAAATAAATCATGCTCAAAAATATTATGCCACCGATAAATTCCCAAAGTGGATGCCAAAATTTGATTTGATTTTTACAGCTCAAGCACTTACCATTGATTATGAAATAGCCCACAATTGGGATGATTTCGTACCATCGTAAGATCCTACCGCAGTAATCACAATGTGAACGGCGCGTGACGTCGATTTGCGGATAATCATGTGCAATTACTTTTAGAAAGGAGATAATGCAAGCTCCAAGTATGAAAATGGTAAAGTATAGAAAGTATTTCATTTTTATCACCTCAATAGAAATTACGGGGACTTGTGGATAACTTTTTAAAAATGTTGCATTGACATGGCTTTTTTAAGATGGTATTCTAGTAGACGTGCTTTTATTGGCAGCAATATTAGTTTGTTTATTAAATATAAAGCTCATAACGTACGCCACTCATGTGGTTTATTATTTTACAAAATTATGAACCACCTGGATGTGTGTACTTAAAATTTTTAGGAGGAACTTTGAATGCCTACAATTAATCAATTAGTTCGCAAAGGCCGTAAGTCACAAACTTCTAAGTCCGATGCACCTGCATTGAACTACGGCTACAATAGTATGAAGAAAGTTGCCACAAAGAACCCAGCCCCACAAAAACGTGGTGTCGCAACTCGTGTCGGAACAATGACACCTAAGAAACCTAACTCAGCCCTACGTAAGTATGCCCGTGTTAGATTATCAAACCTTATTGAAGTAACAGCTTATATCCCTGGTATTGGCCACAACTTACAAGAGCACAGTGTTGTCCTTGTCCGTGGTGGACGTGTAAAGGATCTACCTGGTGTTCGTTATCACGTTGTCCGTGGTGCCTTAGATACTGCCGGTGTTGATGGCCGTATGCAAAGCCGTTCAAAATATGGTGCTAAGAGACCTAAGAAATAACATAAAGCAATTATTCTAGAAATAATGTAATAACGGAGGAATTTAATATGCGTAAAGGTAGAGCTCCAAAACGCGATGTTTTGCCAGATCCAATGTACAACTCAAAGCTAGTAACTCGTTTGATTAACCACTTGATGTATGATGGTAAAAGAGGTACAGCTTCATCAATTCTATATCGTTCATTCGATATTATTAAAGAAAAAACAGGTAACGAACCATTGGACGTGTTTGAAGAAGCAATGAACAATGTTATGCCTGTTCTTGAAGTTAAGGCTCGCCGTATCGGTGGTTCTAACTATCAAATCCCTATCGAAGTTCGTCCTGACCGTCGTACTACTTTAGGACTTCGTTGGATCACAAGTTATGCTCGTCTACGTGGTGAACATACAATGGACCAACGTCTTGCAAATGAAATTATGGACGCAGCTAACAATACTGGTGCTGCTGTTAAGAAACGTGAAGATACACATAAGATGGCCGATGCTAACCGTGCATTCGCTCACTATCGCTGGTAGGATCTAGTTTTTAAACTAGTTAATTTGAGAGGAGAAACAATTTTTCATGGCTAATAAACGTGAATTTCCACTAGAAGAAACCAGAAATATTGGTATCATGGCCCATATCGATGCCGGTAAAACTACAACTACTGAACGTATCTTGTACTATACTGGTAAAATCCACAAAATTGGTGAAACACATGATGGTGCTTCACAAATGGACTGGATGGCTCAAGAACAAGAACGTGGTATTACTATTACATCAGCTGCTACAACTGCTGAATGGAAAGGTAACCGTATTAACATCATCGATACACCAGGACACGTTGACTTCACAATCGAAGTTGAACGTTCACTACGTGTGCTAGATGGTGCCATTACAGTTCTTGATGCTCAATCTGGTGTTGAACCACAAACTGAAAATGTTTGGCGTCAAGCTTCAACATACGGTGTTCCACGTATTGTTTTTGTTAACAAGATGGATAAAATCGGTGCTGACTTCGACTACTCAGTTGAAACACTTCACGAAAGACTTCAAGCTAATGCGCATGCTGTTCAAATGCCTATTGGTGCCGAAGACAAATTCGAAGGTGTTATCGACTTGATCGATATGAAAGCCGACCTTTATGATGAAGATGAATTAGGTACAAAATGGGATACTGTTGATGTTCCTGAAGAATATCGTGCCACAGCTGAAAAGAAACGTTCAGAGTTGATCGAAGCTGTTGCCGATGTTGATGATGACATCATGGACAAGTATCTTGAAGGCGAAGAAATCAGTAATGATGAAATTCGTGCAGCTATTCGTAAAGCTACAATCAATTTGAAGTTCTTCCCAGTTCTTGCAGGTTCTGCCTTCAAGAACAAGGGTGTTCAAATGTTGATGGATGCGGTTGTTGATTACCTACCATCACCACTTGATGTACGTCCTTACAAAGCTACAGATCCTAAAGATGACTCAGAAGTTGAACTTATGGCTGATGATAGCAAGCCTTTTGCTGGTTTAGCATTTAAGATTGCTACTGACCCATTCGTTGGACGTCTAACATACATTCGTGTATATAGAGGTTCTCTAGAATCAGGTTCTTATGTCTTGAACTCAACAAAAGACAAACGTGAACGTGTTGGTCGTTTGCTACAAATGCATTCTAACCACCGTAAGGAAATCCCAGAAGTATTCTCAGGTGATATTGCTGCTGTTATCGGTTTGAAGAACACTACTACTGGTGATTCTCTAACAGATCCTTCAGATCCATTGGTTCTTGAATCATTGGATATTCCAGATCCAGTTATTCAAGTTTCTATCGAACCTAACTCAAAGGAAGATAGAGATAAGATGGATATTGCTATCCAAAAACTTTCTGAAGAAGATCCTACTTTCCAAGCTGAAACAAATCCTGAAACTGGTGAAACTCTTATTGCCGGAATGGGTGAATTACACTTGGATATCATGGTCGACCGTATGAAACGTGAATTTAACGTTGCATGTAAGGTTGGTGAACCTCAAGTTGCTTACCGTGAAACATTTACACAACAAACAAGTGCTCAAGGTAAGTTCGTTCGTCAATCTGGTGGTAAAGGTCAATATGGTGATGTATGGGTTGAATTTACACCTAATGAAGAGGGTAAAGGCTTCGAATTCGAAGACGCTATCGTCGGTGGTGTTGTTCCACGTGAATACATTCCATCAGTTGAACAAGGTTTGAAGGAAGCTATGGAAAACGGTGTTCTTGCCGGTTATCCATTAATCGATGTTAAGGCTAAGTTATATGATGGTTCATATCACGAAGTCGATTCATCAGAAGCTGCCTTTAAGATTGCCGCTTCAATGTCACTACGTAACGCATCTAAGACTGCTGGTGCCGTAATTCTTGAACCTATTATGAAGGTTGAAATTGTTACACCAGAAGAATATCTTGGAGATGTTATGGGACAAGTTACTGCTCGTCGTGGACGTGTTGAAGGAATGGAAGCTCGTGGTAATGCACAACTTATCAATTCTTTCGTACCGCTAGCAGAAATGTTCGGTTACGCTACAACACTTCGTTCAGCAACACAAGGTCGTGGTACATTTACAATGACAATGGATCACTACGAAAAGGTTCCTAAGTCAATTCAAGCTGAAATTATTAAGAAAAACGGTGGTAACCCTGAAGACTAGTCTTTAGGATGAAACCAAATTAAAGAGAAGATCATTTTGATCTTCTCTTTTTTTTGCGTTCTTTTGTTAAATAAAAAAAGCATCAAATCATTGTTCTTGATTTGATACTTTTGTGTATGTCCAATTTACATTTTTTAGTAACTAAAGTTCTTTATAAAAGGCAACAGCATTTCCTTTGTCGCCAGATACAAAACCAAATTTTTCATAGAAATATCTAACATCAGGTGCTTCTTCTGTTAACAATACCTTTTGTCGAACATTTCTATATTTGGCTAACGTCATAGTCATCAGTCTAGTTCCAATTTTTTTATTTTGAAAATTGGGATTAACCAAAATATCTTGAATATATAATATTGTGTATCCATCACCAATTACCCTAATTAAACCAACCAACTGATCATAATTCCAAGCAGTTATTACTAACAATGAATTATTGATAGCTTTCTCTAATGTTTCTAGGTCGTGGGTATAAGCAAACCATCCAACACTTGAATATAGTTGCTTCAAATCCTGTATATCAATTTGAGAGTTCACTTTATAGTCTATCATCATGTATCCTCCTAATTATTTTTATAATTAAGAGTTAATCTTTAATCTATTATTCATTTTATATTGCTCCCTTAAGTGAATTACGCAAATTATACTGCGATAAATTCATATGTAAATTGTTTGAATATTAGAACCACTCATTAAAGAAGATTAACCTAGCCGGAGGAAGTTCAGAAATATAGTATGCAGTGAAAGTTGAGTTGGGACTTTAGTCCTTACTCAACGGACGACTTTGGAGACTTGCCGAACTTGCAAGGCTTCAAATCGAGGCGCGAGACCGTACTTTGGCTCGCACCGGTCCTCACAGCAGACTATATTTCTGAACTTCTGGAGGCGACCACACCCTAAAATCTATATTTAAATGACGTGTTTCTTCTATTATAAACAGCAACGAGTAACAGAATAGCTGCTAGTACGAACAATCCGGTCTCAAACACGGTTAAAAGACTGTCAACGATAGTTACCTTACCAGACATCAATTCGCCTGAGACACTGAATACTAGCGTATCAAGTAGGGTATGAAAAATCACTGGTACATAAAAGAGGTCAGTATATAAATAGATACCACACATCAACAAGCCCATGCCAAATGCAAATATCGCTTGGTTGACGGTATTAGCTAGGCTTTGTCCAGCCGATACGTTACCCAAATGAATCAAGCCAAAGCAGAGACTGCTTATTCCGGCAGCGTAAAAGATTTTATAACGACTGTTCTTGAAAGCTACTAATAAGATAGTAAGGAACGCATATCTGAATAGCAACTCCTCAGCGATACCTGCTTCTAATCCACTGAGAATAAACTGTGGTTTCCAGGAGATGCCTGAGAAGTTAAAAGTGAAGAATGATTTCAACAAACTGTTGCCACCGCCAAAAGCATTCCACATGATAAACCAGATACTTACTATTAATAGAGGAATCATAACCTTTAGACTGGCTGCTTTTGACAAACGCATCTTAGGAAATTCATATCCCCAGCGATGCATGATGAATAATGTTAAGACTAAAAACATCACAGCTCCCAGAAAGGCTGAATTGGTGATTGCACCAATAAAAGGATTGAAGTAGAGGATTGTGCCATATGTGACGATGCTTGAAGCACCCATGGCAACTACTTCAAATAGAAAGAAGACTATCAATAGTTGCAGTAACTTATTCCTGATTCTTCCATAAAAGACAATCGTATATGGAATATACATGACTAGCATTGATACGAGTAACAAACCAATCGAACTAGGTAAGTTCCAATTGTATAGATGCATCGTGGCATTGATCAAGTAGAAGTATGATTCCGCAATGATAAAAACTTGGAAGAACAATTGAAAAATGAAATTCATCCGCTCGAGAATTTTTTCGGGATTGGGTTTGATGTACAGAGCCAACAGATTAAGAATAATTGGACCGAATAGATATAAGTTCTTTGTTGCTGCACTGTAG
This sequence comes from Companilactobacillus muriivasis, assembly GCF_036246245.1. Lineage (NCBI taxonomy): Bacteria > Bacillati > Bacillota > Bacilli > Lactobacillales > Lactobacillaceae > Companilactobacillus > Companilactobacillus muriivasis. The sequence continues at coordinate 24,077 of NZ_BTTQ01000014.1, read as the reverse complement.
CTAAAGATAAAGAGAGCATTCAGGATTACTTGGGTCTTGAACAAAATAAAATAAAGTTTATCTTTATTATTTGTTGGAAACCTGTTATTATAACTAAATTCGAGATTATTATTCAAATCACACCTCCACGTTTTCTTTTAGAGTATAGTTGAAAATCAGGTTTTAAGAAAGCGGCAAACAATTAAAAAAAAGTTTGATTTTAACTTGAAAATGTGGAGTTCACCGTGTAGTATTATAAGAGTGCTTATTTCATATAGAAGTATGTACCAAATTGATATTAAAATAATATCGACGGCTTAGAAGTGAGAGGTTGCGACACACCCGGCCGCTTTGCCACGGCAGGGCTGTTGGAAATTTTCACGGAGCCGGTCATCTTGAAAGAGATAAAAAGGAGGTAACCCCATGGCAAGTCAAAAGATTCGCATTCGTTTGAAGGCTTATGAACATCGTATTCTAGATCAATCAGCTGACAAAATCGTGGAAACAGCAAAAAGAACTGGAGCTCAAATTTCAGGTCCAATTCCATTGCCTACAGAACGCTCACTATATACAGTGCTAGCTTCACCACATAAGCACAAGGATTCTAGAGAGCAATTCGAAATGCGTACACATAAAAGACTTATCGACGTTGTTAACCCAACAAAGAAGACGGTTGATTCACTTATGAAGTTGGATCTACCATCTGGTGTTGACATTGAAATTAAATTATAATTATTAAAAATAAATTATTGGAGGTGCAAACATGGCCAGAAAAGGAATTCTTGGTAAAAAAGTCGGAATGACTCAAATTTTCACTGACAACGGTGAACTTGTTCCCGTAACAGTTGTTGAAGCAACACCAAACGTTGTTATGCAACTTAAAACAGTTGAAAATGATGGTTATGAGGCCGTTCAACTAGGTTTTGAAGATAGACGCGAAGTCCTATCAAACAAACCAGCCAAAGGTCATGCAGAAAAGGCAAATACAACTCCTAAACATTACATTCGCGAATTCCGCGATGTTGAAATGGGAGACTATGAATTAGGTGCCAACGTTACAGTTGATACATTTAATTCTGGTGATATTGTCGACGTTACAGGTACAACAAAGGGACATGGTATGCAAGGTAACATTAAGATGTTTGGACAAGCTCGTGGTCCTGAAACTCACGGTTCTAGATATCACCGTATTGCTGGTTCAATGGGTGCTATCATCAACCGTGTCTTCAAGGGTAAGATGCTTCCAGGTGTCATGGGTAACAACCGTGTTACTACACAAAACCTTGAAATCATTAAAGTTGATGCTGAACGTAATGCAATCATGATTAAGGGAAATGTTCCCGGTGCTAACAAATCGTTAGTTAAAATTCAAACAGCTATTAAAGCTAATCAAAAATAGGAAGGAGGAACTGAGTTATGACAAAAATCACAGCTTACAAAGATAATGGTGCTGAAAACGGTGCTGTTGAAGTAAAAGACACAATCTTTGGTATTGAACCAAACAACAGTGTTGTTACAGATGCAGTACTTATGCAACGTGCATCAATGAGACAAGGTACTCATGATGTTAAGAACCGCTCTGAAGTACGTGGTGGTGGTAGAAAACCATGGCGTCAAAAGGGTACAGGACGTGCTCGTCAAGGTTCAATTAGATCACCTCAATGGGTAGGTGGTGGTGTCGTATTCGGCCCTACACCAAGATCTTATGCATATCACCTTCCTAAGAAGGTTAGCCGTTTGGCATTGAAGTCTGTACTTTCACAAAAGGCTGCTGACGGTAACGTAATCGTTATTGACTCAATTTCATACGACAAACCAAGTACAAAGGCTTTTGCACAATTACTAAATACAGTAGGTGCTGACAACAAAGCTCTTGTAGTTCTTGAAGATGGTAACGACAACGTTGCTTTATCAGCTAGAAACATTGATAAAGTTACAGTTGTTGCTCCAGAAGGTGTCAACGTACTTGACGTTATTAACGCTAACAAGTTAGTTGTTACACAAGCAGCACTTTCTAAGATTGAGGAGGTGCTTGGATAATGAGCGCAAGAGACGTAATTATTCGCCCCGTTGTAACTGAAAGCTCAATGGATGCTATGAGCGACAAGAAATATACTTTCGATGTTGCCTTAGATGCTAACAAGGTTCTTGTTAGACAAGCTGTTGAAGAAGTTTTCGGTGTTAAAGTTAAACAAGTAAATATCATGAATGTTTCTGGTAAGAAGAAGCGCCAAGGTCGTTATGTTGGTTTTACAGCAAAACGTCGTAAGGCTATTGTTACTCTTACTGCTGATTCAGATGAAATTAAGATTTTTGACGAAGAATAAATAAGGAGGTCCAATAATGGCGATTATCAAGTATAAACCAACCACAAACGGTCGTCGTAATATGACAGGTTCTGACTTTTCCGAGATCACTAAGACAACTCCTGAAAAGACACTTCTAGAATCTCAAAGCCATACTGCTGGTCGTAATTCATATGGTCATATTACAGTTCGTCACCGTGGTGGTGGACACAAACAAAAGTACCGTGTTATTGATTTCAAACGTATTAAAGATGATGTAAAAGCTACAGTTAAGTCAATTGAATATGATCCTAACCGTACAGCTAATATTGCACTTATTCAATATGCAGATGGTGTTAAATCATACATCTTAGCTCCTAAGGGTCTTGAAGTAGGACAAACTATTCAATCTGGTAAAGATGCAGATATCAAACCAGGTAACTCTTTACTACTTTCAGATATTCCTGTTGGTACAACAATTCACAACGTTGAATTGAAGCCAGGCAAGGGTGGCCAAATTGGTCGTTCAGCTGGTACAGCAATCCAATTGCTAGGTAGAGATGGAAAGTATTCAATCTTACGTTTGCCTTCTGGTGAAGTTCGTTTGGTTCTTTCAACTTGCCGTGCATCTATCGGTTCTATCGGTAATGAACAACATGAACTAATTAAGATTGGTAAAGCTGGTCGTAAGCGTTGGTTAGGTATTAGACCTACAGTTCGTGGATCAGTTATGAACCCTAACGATCACCCACACGGTGGTGGTGAAGGTAAAGCTCCTATCGGTCATCCATCTCCTATGTCACCATGGGGTAAGAAGACTCTTGGTAAGAAAACTCGTTCAACTCATGCCAAATCTGAAAAGCTTATCGTTCGTCACAGAAAAGGTAAGTAGACTATTCATTAGAATAATTATAAGGAGGACATAAGATGAGTCGTAGTTTAAAAAAAGGACCATTCGCTGATGCACATCTTTTAAAGAAGATTGATGCACAAGCAGATTCTGACAAGAAGTCAGTTATCAAGACATGGTCAAGACGTTCAACAATTTTTCCTAGTTTCGTAGGATATACAATCGCAGTTCATGATGGACGTAAGCATGTTCCAGTTTATATCCAAGAAGATATGGTTGGACACAAGTTAGGCGAATTCGTACCTACACGTACATTCCATGGTCACGCAACAGATGACAAGAAGACAGTTAAGAAATAAGAAGGGAGACTTAAATGATGGCAGAACAAGAAATTACATCTGCAACAGCTAAAGTTACTAACGTGCGTATTGCACCTCGTAAAGCTCGCCTTGTTATTGATCTTATCAGAGGCAAGCAAGCTGCTGAGGCACTTGCAATTTTGCAATTCACACCTAGAGCAGGCTCTCCAATTATTGCTAAAGCTCTTAAGTCAGCAATTGCAAACGCAGAACATAACTTTGATTTAGATGCACAAAACTTATTCGTTAGCGAAGCTTTCGTAGACGAAGGACCAACTCTAAAACGTTTCCGTCCTAGAGCTAAAGGTTCAGCATCACCAATTAACAAGAGAACAAGTCACATTACAGTAGTTGTAAGTGAAAAAGAATAGTATTGGAGGTAACTTGAGTGGGTCAAAAGATTAATCCAGTCGGATTCCGTGTCGGTGTTATCCGTGACTGGGATGCCAAATGGTATGCAAACAATAAAGACTTTTCAACATTTTTACACGAAGACCTTAAGATTCGTAAGTATATTGAAGACAAACTTTCAAATGCTTCTGTCTCAAGAATCGAAATCGAACGTACTGCAAAGAACGTTACAGTTTCAATTCATACTGCTAAACCTGGTATGGTTATCGGTAAGGGTGGTTCTGAAGTTGAAAAATTACGTAATGAACTAAACAATTTAACTAAGAGAAGTATTCACATCAACATCATCGAAATCAAGAAACCTGATCTAGATGCAAAACTTGTTGGTGAAAGTATCGCTCGTCAACTTGAAGCTCGTATTGCTTTCAGACGTGCACAACGTCAAGCAGTTCAACGTTCAAGACGTGCCGGTGCTAAAGGTATCAAGGTACAAATTTCTGGTCGTTTAAACGGTGCCGATATGGCTCGTCGTGAATGGCATACAGAAGGAACTGTTCCTTTGCACACATTGCGTGCTGATATCGATTATGCTTGGGTTGAAGCAAAGACAACTTATGGTAATTTAGGTGTTAAAACTTGGATCTACCGTGGTGAAGTTCTTCCTGCAAAGCCACAACATAATAACGAACCAAAAAATGAAGGGAAAGGAGAATAATCTATGCTAGTACCAAAACGTGTAAAACACCGTCGTGAATTCCGTGGAAAGATGCGCGGAGAAGCTAAAGGTGGAAAAGAAGTTGCATTTGGTGAATATGGTTTGAAGGCACTTGATTCAAGCTGGATCACAAACAGACAAATTGAAGCATCTCGTGTTGCTATGACTCGTTACATGAAGCGTGGTGGTAAGGTTTGGATTAAAATCTTCCCTCATAAATCATACACTGCTAAGGGTGTAGGTGTTCGTATGGGTAATGGTAAAGGTGCTCCAGCTGGTTGGGTAGCCCCAGTTAAACGCGAAAAGATTTTGTTTGAAATCGGTGGCGTTTCTGAAGAGGTTGCTCGTGAAGCTTTAAGACTTGCATCACACAAACTACCCGTAAGAACTAAGTTTGTAAAACGTGAGGAAGTAGGTGGCGCTGATGAAGGCTAGTGAAATCAAAGAGCTTACTGCTGCTCAATTGCAAGACAAAGTTAAAGAATATAAAGAAGAACTATTCAACTTGCGTTTCCAACAAGCCACAGGCCAATTGGAAAACACAGCTCGTTTAAAGGCTGTAAGAAAGAACATTGCAAGATTAAGAACAGCTCAAAACCAAAAGAATAACGAAAATTAATAGACAGGAAGGGGACATCAAGTTGAGCGAAACACAAGAAACTCGTAACCGTCGTAAGGTATATCAAGGACGCGTCGTTTCAGATAAGATGGATCAAACAATCGTTGTAGTTGTTGAAACTACTAAACAACATCCAGTTTATGGAAAACGTGTTAGATATTCTAAGAAGTATTACGTTCAAGACGATAACAACGAAGCAAAAGTTGGAGATGTTGTACGTATCATGGAAACTCGACCTTTGTCAAAGACAAAGCGCTTCCGTTTATTAGAAATCGTCGAAAAAGCAGTCAAAATCTAGACTATAACTGATGAGAGGAGGGCCTAAACGTGATTCAACAAGAAAGTCGTCTAAAAGTTGCAGATAATTCTGGAGCTCGTGAAATTCTAACAATCAAAGTTCTTGGTGGTTCAAACCGCAAGACAGCTAATATTGGTGATATTATCGTCGCTACTGTTAAACAAGCAACACCAGGTGGCGTTGTTAAAAAGGGTGACGTTGTTAAAGCTGTAATCGTAAGAACTGTATCAGGTGCTCACCGTACAGATGGTTCTTACATCAGATTTGACGAAAACGCCGCAGTTATTATTAATGCTGATAAAACACCTAGAGGAACACGTATCTTCGGACCCGTTGCTCGTGAACTACGTGATAACGATTTTATGAAGATCGTATCCCTAGCACCAGAAGTGCTATAAAAAGAACAATTAAATTCAGGAGGTGCTGATTAGTGTTTGTAAAAACTGGAGACAATGTCAAAGTTATTGCAGGTGACGCTAAAGGCAAGACAGGTGTAGTTAAACAAGCTATTCCTTCTGCTAACAAAGTAATCATCGAAGGCGTTAACGTTGTAAAGAAACACTCAAAGGCAAGCAGCACTCAACCCCAAGGCGGGATTGTTGATGTTGCAAGACCTATTAGCGCAACTAACGTTAAAGTTGTAAGTAAAACAACTGATAAAGAAGATAAATAAGAAAGGAGAAAACTAAATGGTTAACGCATTAAAAGAAAAGTACGTTAGCGAAATCACACCATCAATGATGAAGAAGTTCAACTATTCTTCAATCATGGAAGCACCTAAGGTTGAAAAAATCGTTTTGAACATGGGTGTTGGTGATGCTATTGCTAACTCAAAGAATCTTGACGAAGCTGTTGAAGAATTAGGCTTGATTGCTGGTCAAAAACCTTTGATCACAAAAGCTAAGAAATCAATCGCTACATTCAGACTTCGTGAAGGTATGTCAATCGGTGCTAAGGTTACACTTCGTGGTGACCGTATGTATGACTTCCTTGACAAACTAATCAACATTGCTTTACCACGTGTTCGTGACTTCCGTGGTGTATCAACACGCTCATTTGATGGTCGTGGTAACTACACACTCGGTGTTAAAGAACAATTGGTTTTCCCAGAAATTGACTACGATAAGGTTAACAAAATTCGTGGATTGGACATCGTTATTGTTACAACTGCTAACACCGATGAAGAATCACGTGAACTATTAACTCAAATCGGTATGCCATTCACAAAATAAATAGGAGGTAAATTCATTGGCTAAGAAATCACAAATCGTACGTAATCACAGACCTGCAAAGTTCTCATCACAAGCTTATACACGTTGCGAACGCTGTGGACGTCCACATTCCGTATATCGTAAATTTAAGCTTTGCCGACTTTGCCTTCGTCAATTGGCTCATGAAGGTCAAATCCCTGGTATGAAAAAAGCTAGCTGGTAAGATTTTTAATATAAAAAGGAGGCAAATCAAATGGTCATGACAGATCCTATTGCAGATTACTTAACACGTATTCGTAATGCAAACATGGTTAAACATGAATCTCTAGACATTCCTGCTTCAAATATCAAGAAGAGTATGTCAGAAATTCTTAAGAATGAAGGATTTATCAAGAATTACGAAGTTATCGAAGATAACAAACAAAACGTACTTCGTATTTTCTTAAAATATGGTAAAGATCAACAACGCGTCATTTCAGGCTTGAAACGTATTTCAAGACCAGGTCTACGTAGTTATGTTGATTCAGATAACGTGCCAAAGGTTCTTAATGGATTAGGTATCGCTATTCTTTCAACTTCAAAAGGTGTTATTACTGACAAAGAAGCCCGCGCTCAACACGTTGGTGGAGAAGTAATCGCTTATATTTGGTAATATACTTATAAAGTAAGGAGGTGCACTAATTTGAGTCGTATCGGTTATAAAGTAATTGAAATTCCTGCAGGAGTTACAGTTACTCAAAAAGATGAAAACATCACTGTTAAAGGCCCTAAGGGTGAATTAACAAGAGAATTCAATTCAAAGATCAAGTTGACAATCGAAGGAACAGAAGCTAAGTTCACACGTGAAAGCGATAATGATAAAGCTCTTCACGGAACAATGCGTTCAAACCTTAACAACATGATCATTGGTGTAACAGAAGGTTACGAGAAAAAACTTGAACTACGAGGTGTTGGTTACCGTGCACAAGTTAAAGGTGACACACTAACACTTTCCGTTGGTTACTCACATCCAGTTGTTATGGATGCACCAAAGGGTATCAAGATCGAATCTCCTTCAAATACAGAAATTAACATTCTAGGTATTTCAAAGCAAAAGGTTGGTCAATTTGCTGCTGAAATCCGCGATGTACGTTCTCCAGAACCTTATAAAGGTAAAGGTATTCGTTATGTTGGCGAATATGTACGTCGTAAAGAAGGTAAAACTGGTAAATAGTAAATAAATCTATGAGGTGAAAATTGTGATTACAAAACCAGACAAAAACAAAGCACGTCAAAAACGTCAAAAACGTATCCGTGCCAAAATCTCTGGTACTGCTGAGCGCCCACGCTTAAACGTATTCCGTTCGAATAAAAACATTTACGCTCAAATTATTGATGACGTAAAGGGTGTAACGCTAGCAAGTGCCTCAACTCTTGATAAAGAAATTAAAGATGGTTCAAAAGTTGAACAAGCTACAGCTGTAGGTGCATTAATTGCACAAAAAGCACAAGAAGCTAAAATTAGTAATGTAATCTTTGATCGTGGTGGTTACTTATATCACGGACGTGTTCAAAGTCTTGCTGAAGCTGCTCGTGAAAATGGGCTAAAATTCTAGAAGGAGGAAACCAAATTTATGACATATATCGATCCATCTCAATTAGAATTAGAAGATCGCGTTGTCTCAATCAACCGTGTTACTAAGGTTGTTAAAGGTGGACGCCGTCTACGTTTTGCTGCTATCGTAATCGTTGGTGACAAGAATGGTCACGTAGGTTTTGGTACTGGTAAAGCTCAAGAAGTTCCAGAAGCTATTCGTAAAGCTGTTGAAGATGCTAAAAAGAACCTTATCAACGTTCCTATGGTTGGTTCAACAATTCCTCATGAAGTTATCGGTACATTCGGTGCTGGTAAGATCATGTTGAAACCTGCTGAAGAAGGTTCTGGTATTGCTGCTGGTGGTGCTGTTCGTGCCGTTATCGAATTATCAGGTGTTGGTGATGTTACAAGTAAGTCACTTGGTAGAAACACACCAATCAACGTAATTCGTGCAACAATTGCTGGATTAAAACAACTTAAGACTGCCGAAAGCGTTTCTGAAATGCGCGGAATCTCAGCCCAAGAATTGCTTAACTAGAAGAAAGGTGTGTAATAATGGCTAAACTTAAAATTACTCTAATTAGAAGTGCAGCTCACCGCCTTCCTGCTCAACGTAAAACTGTAAAGGAATTGGGACTCGGAAGAGTTTCAAGTTCTGTTGTTAAGCCGGATGATGCTGCAATTCGTGGTGCTGTACGTAAAATCGCTCACTTAGTAAGCGTTGAAGAAGTTAAAGATTAATAAAATTACAAGAGATTAGGAGGTGCAATAATGGAACTAAACGAACTTAAGCCAAGTGCAGGCTCAAGACACTCAAGAAAGCGTCTAGGTCGTGGTACTTCAAGTGGTACAGGTAAAACTGCTGGTCGTGGTCAAAAAGGTCAATTGGCTAGATCAGGTGGTAAGACACGTATTGGTTTTGAAGGTGGACAAATGCCTTTGTTCCGTCGTATGCCAAAACGTGGATTCAATAACATCAACCGCAAGGAATATGCTATTGTCAACCTAAGTGAATTAAGTAAGTTTAATGATGGTGCTGAAGTTAATGTTGAAACATTAAAGGCAGCAGGAATCGTTAAGAAACAATATAATGGTATTAAGTTGCTTGCTAACGGTGAGGTTAGTGCTAAGTTAACTGTTAAAGTTGCTAAGAGTTCAGCCGCAGCTACTAAAGCAATTGAAGCCGCTGGTGGCACTGTAGAGGTGATCTAATGCTTGGAACTATCAGAGATGCTCTAAAGGTAAAGGAAATCCGTAAGAAGATTCTATTTACCTTGATGTTACTTGTTATATATCGTTTGGGATCACAAATCACAGTGCCTGGCGTTAATGCTGCGGCAATGGATAAGGTTGGATCTACTGGTTTGGTTCCTTTATTGGATACCGTTACCGGTGGTGGTCTTTCAAACTACTCTATTTTCTCAATGGGTGTTTCACCATTCATTACGGCCCAAATCGTTGTGCAACTTCTACAAATGGACATTGTTCCTAAATTTGTTGAATGGAGCAAACAAGGTGAAGTTGGTCGTAGAAAGTTAAATCAAGTAACGAGATATTTGACGATTGTTTTAGGTTTTGTTCAGTCAATCGGTATTACTGCCGGTTTTAACCAATTAAGTGGTTTGGGATTAGTTAAATCTCCTAATATGAGAGCCTTCATTACTATCGGTATTATCTTAACTGGTGGTACGATGCTTCTTACTTGGATTGGTGAGCAGATTACTGACAAAGGTTTGGGTAATGGAGTTTCCGTAATTATCTTCGCTGGTATTATTGCTAGATTCCCTAATGGAATCAAACAAATTTACCGTGATTATATTACGAACGCTAGCTCTGCAGATCTTGCAAAAAATATCGGATTCTTAGTTGGCCTTGTAGTCATCATCTTGATTGTTGTGCAATTTGTTACTTATGTTCAACAAGCAAGTAGAAGAATTCCTATTCAATACACAAGACGTGCAGCAGGTAGTGGTAGTGAAAGTTTTCTACCATTGAAGGTTAACGTTGCTGGTGTTATTCCTGTTATCTTCGCTAGTTCATTTATTGTTACGCCTCAAACAATTTTGATGGCATTCCAAGCAAATCACAGTGGAGATCAATGGTATCAAGTATTAACAGAAATATTCAGTATGCAAACTACAACAGGTTCGATCATTTATACATTGTTGATTGTATTATTTACATTCTTCTATGCATTTGTTCAGGTAAATCCCGAAAAGCTTGCAGAAAACCTACAAAAGCAAGGGGCTTATATCCCTGGCATTTGGCCTGGTAATGAAACAATCAAGTTCATGTCAGGTGTATTGATGAAGCTATCAACCGTCGGAGCTGCGTTCCTAGGTTTGGTTTCATTGCTTCCATTATTAGCAGCTAACTTGTTCAATCTTCCTCAATCCATCGGATTAGGTGGTACGAGTTTATTGATCATCGTTGGTGTTGCTTTGGAAATGGATCGTCAATTACGTGGTCTTTTGATGAAACGTGAATACGTTGGATTTATTAGATAATTGGAGATGTGACAATGAATATTGTATTGATGGGGTTACCCGGTGCTGGTAAAGGTACTCAAGCAGAAAAGATTGTTGAAGATTTTAAAGTTGTTCATATTTCAACTGGTGACATGTTTAGAGCAGCCATGGCTAACAAGACAGAAGTTGGTTTAAAGGCTAAAGGGTTCATCGATAAAGGTGAACTTGTTCCTGATAATGTTACCGAAGCTATCGTCGAAGAACGTTTAGCTGAAGATGATGTTCAAAAAGATGGATATATGTTAGATGGATTTCCGAGAACTCTTGAACAGGCTAACGCTTTACAGACAATTGCAAAGAATGTAAACAAACCGATAGATGCTGTCATCTATATCGATGTTAAGCCTGAAGCATTAGTTGATCGCTTATCTGGAAGATATATTTGTTCTAATTGTGGAGCAACATATCATAAAATCTATAACCCTACTAAGGTAGAAGGTACATGTGACGTCTGTGGCGGCCATGACTTCTATCAACGTGAGGACGACAAGCCTGAGACTGTTAAGAATAGATTGAAAGTTAATATTGAAATGAATACACCATTAATTGATTTTTACGACAAGTTACACTTGTTGCACAAGATCAATGGTGAACAGGAAATAGATGAAGTTTATAACGAAGTTAAGAAAGTTTTACAAAACTTGTAAAACTTTTTGCTTTGATTGTTTACATGTACGGAAAATTATTGTATAATTCGCCAGTATATGCAGAAATAATTTCATCCCGTATGGAGGTTAATATCTTTGGCAAAAGAAGATGTCATTGAAGTAGAAGGCACAATTTCAGAAACATTGCCTAATGCGATGTTTAAGGTAAAACTTGAAAATGGTGCTACAGTTCTAGCCCATGTATCAGGTAAAATCCGTATGCACTACATTAGAATTTTACCCGGTGATAAGGTTACCGTGGAATTATCCCCTTATGATTTAACCAAGGGAAGAATTACATATAGATATAGATAATAAGTTTTTTAATGGAATGGAGGTTCCACAATATGAAAGTAAGACCATCCGTTAAACCTATGTGCGAACACTGTAAAGTAATTAAGAGACGCGGTCGCGTCATGGTTATTTGCTCTGCAGATCCAAAGCACAAACAAAGACAAGGATAATAAAAATAGGAGGTGTAGTGATCAATGGCTCGTATAGCAGGTGTAGATTTACCTCGTGATAAGAGAATCGTTATCGCCCTTACATACATTTTTGGTATTGGCGAAACAACAGCTCAAAAAGTGCTAAAAGATGCAGGCGTATCTGAAGATATTCGTACAAGAGATTTAACTCCTGACCAAGAAGATAAAATTCGTGCAGAAGTTGATAATGTACGTGTCGAAGGTGACTTACGTCGTGAAGTAAGCATGAACATCAAGAGACTACAAGAAATTGGCTCATATCGTGGTATGAGACATCGTCGTGGATTGCCCGTTCGTGGACAAAACACAAAGAACAATGCAAGAACTCGCAAGGGTAAGAAAACTACCATTGCAGGTAAGAAGAAGTAATAATAAGATAGGAGGTTAATCATGGCACAAAGTAAAGGTCGTAAGCGCCGTACTAAGAAGCATATTGAAGCTGGTGTTGCACATATCCACTCAACTTTCAATAACACACTTGTTATGATCACTGATGTTAACGGTAATGCCGTTTCATGGTCATCAGCTGGTGCACTTGGATTCAAAGGTAGTCGTAAATCAACACCATTTGCCGCACAAATGGCTGGAGAAGCAGCTGCTAAGGAATCAATGGAACATGGTATGAAAACAGTCGAAGTAGCTGTTAAGGGTCCTGGTTCAGGTCGTGAAGCTGCAATCCGTTCATTACAAGCTACTGGTTTGGAAATTACTGCTATTCGTGATGTTACACCAGTTCCTCATAATGGTTCTCGTCCTCCAAAGCGTCGTCGTGTATAGAATGGTTGTATACCCATATGAACTAAGCTACACACATTTCGTTTTGAAAGGGGAACTAACCGAATGATCGAATTTGAAAAGCCATCTATTACTTCTGTTGAAGAAAGTAGTAGTTACGGTAAATATATTATCGAACCGCTTGAAAGAGGTTATGGTACAACTTTGGGTAATTCATTACGTAGAGTTTTATTAGCATCATTACCTGGTACTGCGGTATCTGATATTCAAATAGACGGTGTATTGCATGAATTCTCAGCTATTGATGGCGTAATTGAAGACGTTACACAAATCGTGCTTAACGTTAAAAAATTAAAGCTTAAGTCTTACGCTGAAGACAGTTTAAAAGCCGAAATCGACATTGTCGGTCCCGCCACTGTTACAGCCAACGATATCAAAGCTGATGATGACTTGGAAATCCTCGATCCAGAACAATTTATTTGTACTGTTGCTGAGGGTGGACACTTCCACATGCAAATGACAATTAAAAATGGTCGTGGATATACTCCTGCAGAACAAAATAAGACGGACGAAACACCTATTGGTGTTCTTCCAGTTGACTCAATTTTTACACCTGTAGAAAAAGTTAACTATCAAGTTGAAAACACTCGTGTGGGTAAGAGAAACGACTTCGACAAATTAACAATCGATATCTGGACAAATGGTTCAATTGGACCACGCGAAGCTATTAGTTTGTCAGCTAAGATACTTACAGAACATTTAACAAGTTTTGTAAATCTTACTGAAGAAGCTAAGAGTGCTGACATGATGATCGAAAAAGAGGAAACTCAAAAAGAAAAGAAACTTGAAATGACTATTGAAGAACTTGATTTATCAGTTCGTTCATATAATTGTTTGAAGCGTGCCGGTATTAATACTGTGCAAGAGCTTACTGAAAAGTCCGAAGCAGATATGATGCGTGTTCGTAACTTAGGACGTAAATCACTTGTTGAGGTTAAAGAAAAGCTTGCTGATCTTGGATTATCATTGAAGCAAGAAGACTAATAATATCAAATTCAAACAGGAGGTATAGACATGGGCTACCGCAAATTAGGACGTAACAGTTCACAAAGAAAAGCAATGTTACGCGATTTAACTACTGATTTAATCATTAATGAACATATTGTTACAACTGAGACTCGCGCTAAAGAAATCAGTCGTACAACAGAAAAAATGATAACCTTAGGTAAACGCGGAGATTTGCATGCTCGTCGCCAAGCTGCTGCTTATGTTAGAAACGAAGTTGCTAACATTACAGAAGATGATGACGCAGTTGTTGTTCAATCAGCTCTTCAAAAATTATTCAGTGATATTGCACCTCGTTACAAAGAACGTAATGGTGGATACACACGTATTTTGAAGACAACTCCACGCCGTGGAGATGCAGCTCCAATGGTTATTATTGAATTAGTTTAATAATAATTGTTTATTAATAATTAAAAAATCAGTCATTCTGATAAATTAGTGAGTGTTAAGATGATGGTCGTTTTCGGCTAAGTCTATCTCTGAGATCCTTGTCAAAGGGGACACTAATTTGTCGAATGATTTTTTTTTACCCAATTTTTGGTATTATATAGCTAGTAGTATGCCGTTTCCAGAGCCGAGAGTATTCATCTGCTGCGCGGAACGGTCCGAGCCAAAGAGCGGTCTCGAACCTCGATTGAAGCCTTACCACAGACCGGTAAGTCTCCAATACGTCCGGTGGTGTAATGGCTAAAGCCATAACGCCACTTTCGCTGCATATGAATACTCTCGGCTCTTCCAACTAGTTATTCTTTATATCATTGGATATGGAATAATATTGTGTTTGATTATTGAAATATTAATTTGACTCCTTTTCGTGAATCTATATGGATGAAGACATAATGCATAATTTGAGGTTGAATGAATCAAATTAGATATAATAATTACTAGTAATACCAACTATTACAAATTGTTTAGTGTTAAATTGAATATTCATGAGATAATTTGTACAAAAAGAAAACCAATTAGTCGGAAGGGAAGATAGTATTAACCGGCTGTGGGTGTGGCGTTATGGCTTCAGCCATTACACCACCGGGCGAGTTTGAAGACTTGCGGTCTATGCAAGGCTTCAAACCGAGGTTCGAGACCGCTCTTTGGCTCGGACCGGTCCGCATAGCAGGTTAATACTATCTTCCCTGGAGACAACTTTTAATATATAACACATTTTCAGGGGAGACACTTTTGGAAAAAATTATTTCAATTAAAGACTTAAATTATACATATCCAGAAGCTAAACGCTCAGCTATCAAGGATTTGTCGCTCGATATTTATAAAAATGAGTGGCTATCAATTGTTGGGAAGAACGGTAGTGGTAAGTCGACACTGACCAAATTGATTGACGGTTTGATTGAAGCTGATTCCGGAACCATTGCAGTTGATGGACAGGTAATTAATGAGAAAAATATTTGGGAAGCCCGTACCAAAATTGGTATTATCTTTCAGAATCCAGATCACCAATTTGTTGGGGCAACGGTAGAAGACGATGTGGCATTTGGCCTAGAGAATCAAGGTATGCCACGCGAAGAGATGGTCAAAGCAGTTGATGAAGCATTATCTTTGGTCAAGATGTCTGATTTTAAGGAGCGTGATCCACAGTCGCTGTCAGGTGGTCAAAAGCAGCGTGTGGCTATTGCTGGTGTCTTAGCTACGAAGCCACAAATCGTTATTATGGACGAATCGACTAGTATGTTGGACCCTGATGGGCGTAAAACTGTCTTAAATTTAGTCAAACAATTACGTAGTCAACAAGACTTGACTATTATTTCAATCACACATGATATTGAAGAAACTGAATTGTCGCAGAGAATCGTTGTTTTGAATGATGGTCAGATTGTTAGTGATGGTAAACCAGAAGAAATCTACGATTTAGGGGCTGATTTGCAGAAATTTGGCCTTGAGGAGCCATTTACGAGCGAATTGGTATCAACACTAAGGGACACGATTAAATTGCCTGACAGCTATTTAAACGAAGAGGAGCTAAAGGAACAATTATGGAAATTACATTCGAACATGTAACACATTCGTATAACCCTGATAGTCCGACAGCTAGTCTGGGTTTAGATGACGTTTCATTCAAGATTCAAGATAAGAAGTTTACAGCGATTGTTGGTCAAACTGGTAGTGGGAAATCAACTTTGGTCAGACATATCAATGCTCTTTTGAAGCCTACTTCAGGCACAATTACAGTTGGAGATAGAGTTATTACTCCCGAAACGAATAATAAGAATCTCAAGTCATTACGTAAACAAGTCGGTATGGTTTTCCAATTTCCAGAAAGTCAGTTGTTTGAAGATACTGTGGAAAAAGATATCATGTTTGGACCAATGAATTTTGGCGCCAGTGCTGATGAAGCTAAAGCTGCTGCACGCAAGATGATTAAATTAGTCGGTTTAGACGAATCTTTGTTGGAACAGTCACCATTTGACTTATCCGGTGGACAAATGCGTCGTGTGGCTATTGCAGGTGTTTTAGCGAGTGATCCAGAAACAATCATCTTGGATGAACCCACTGCCGGACTTGATCCAGTGGGACGTCAGGAGATTATGGACTTGTTTAAGAGCTTGCAGCAAGAAGGTAAGACAATTATCCTGATTACGCATAATATGGACGATGTGGCTAACTATGCGGAAGAAATGGCAGTTATCCACCGTGGAAAACTGATTGCTACAGGGGTTCCACAAGAAGTTTTCAACAACCAGAAATTATTGCAAGAGGATTTACTGACTTTACCTAAGAGTGCGGCCTTTGCTAAAGAATTAACTGAAAAAGGTTTCTCATTTGAGAAGCTGCCGATTACAATTAATGAGTTAGGAACTGAGATTGAACAACAGTTAAATGGTGATTAAGTAATGGATAAGATAATTTTGGGGAGATACTTACCAGGGGATTCACTAGTTTATCGCTTAGATCCGCGTGGTAAGTTCTTATTAACGTTCTATTTTGTGGGGATAGTTTTTCTGGCCAATAATGTAGCTTCATATGCATTCTTATTGGCATTCGTTTTATTTGCGGTCTTTTTGTCAAAAATTAATTTAGGTTTCTTTCTCAAAGGATTAAAACCAGTATTTTGGCTGATTCTATTCACGGTCGCGTTGCAATTGCTATTCACCCCGAGTGCACATCCACTGTTGCATTGGGGTATCTTCACGTTTTCTAAGGAAGGTTTAGTCATTGCAGGTTATATTTTTATCAGATTTATATTAATTATTTTTATTTCGACATTATTAACATTGACGACGACACCAATCGAGATTTCCGATTCAATCGAGAGCATTCTCAAGCCATTGAAGAAAATTAATTTTCCGGTGACTCAAGTTGCTTTAATGTTGTCGATTGCATTGCGATTCGTGCCTTTATTGGTTGATGAAACAACGAAAATCATGGATGCTCAGCGTGCACGTGGGGTTGATTTTGGTGAGGGTGGTTTGATTAAACGTATCAAATCATTCGTACCTATCCTGATTCCACTGTTTGTCAGCAGTTTTTCGATTGCCTATGATTTAGCGATTGCGATGGAGTCACGTGGTTATAAAGACGGCGAAGGACGTAGCAAATACCGTGTTCTCAGCTGGGATAAACGTGATAATATCATGGTGCTATTCATGGCAGCAGTAACAGTTATTCTATTATTTTTACGGAGCTATTAATTTATGACAAGATACAAATTAACCATTGCTTACGATGGTACTAAGTTCCATGGTTTTCAGCGCCAAAATGAGTTACGTACTGTTCAAGGCGTGATGGAAAAAGCTTTGATGAAGATGACTAAAGGGCAACACCTTGACGTCGTCGGTTCTGGTAGAACAGATGCTGGCGTTCATGCTTTTGGACAGGTGATTCACTTTGATTATCCAGGGCAAATTCCAGCCGAAAATATGTTACGGGCACTTAATTCACTCATGCCATTAGATGTTTTGGTAAAAAATGCTGAAATTGTTGACGAAAATTTTCATGCTCGATTTGGTGTTAAGAAAAAAACTTATCAATATCGGGTGGATTGTGGACATTATACAGATCCGTTCAAAAGGTTTTACACAGGGCATTATCCTTATACTCTGTCTGTGGATAAAATTCAGATTGCCTTAAAGGATCTTGAAGGTGAACACGATTTCACGAGTTTTGCAGCATCGGGTGGAGTGATAGAAAATAAAGTTAGGACTATCTATTCTGCTACATGTGTGTATAATAAGAACAATGACGAATTAGTTTTCGAATTTACAGGCAATGGCTTCCTATATAATATGGTTAGAATCTTAGTTGCTACTCTGTTAGAGATTGGTAATGGGCGTAGGGATGTTCACGACTTCTTGAGGTTGTTCCAAGTGAAGAACCGCCAAGAGGCACGTGGCACAGCTCCGGCAAGTGGTCTATATTTAAAAGAAGTTTTTTACGAATAATCTGTGGATAAATATTGACTTAGGGTCGAAATCACAGTATTATTGTAACTGGTATTGTTTGCCCCACGATAGGCCCCGGAAACTTATTGAGTGTCAAACAGACGTAGAAACTGGAGGAAATTAAAGTGCGTACAACACCATTAGCAAAAGCAAGTGAAGTTGAACGTAAATGGTATGTAATCGACGGTGAAGATGTTGTCTTAGGTAGACTTTCATCAGTTGTTGCTTCTATTCTTAGAGGTAAGAACAAACCAACTTACACACCTAACGTTGATACAGGTGATAATGTTATTGTCATCAATGCAGATAAAGTTAGATTAACAGGTAAAAAGGCTAAGAATAAGATTTATTATTCTCACTCAGATCACCCAGGTGGGTTGAAGAGTATTAGTGCCGGCGAAAAGAGAGCTACAAAGCCAGAGCGCTTCGTTGAAGATTCAATTCGTGGCATGTTGCCTAAGAACACACTTGGTCGTATGGAATTCAAGAAGTTGCATGTATATGCAGGTTCTGATCACAGCCACCAAGCACAAAATCCAGAGATGTTGGATATCAACAAACTAATTTAAGGAGGAAAAGAATTTGGCACAAGTATCATACGCCGGAACAGGTCGTCGCAAGGACTCAGTTGCTCGTGTACGCCTAGTACCCGGAAACGGAAAGATTACTATCAACAAACGTGATGTCAAAGATTACATTCCTTTTGACAATTTGATTGCTGATATGAAACAACCTTTAGATGTTACTGAAACAGCAGACAGCTATGACGTTATTGCTAACGTTAACGGTGGAGGCTTCTCAGGACAAGCTGGAGCAATTAGACATGGTATCGCTAGAGCGCTACTTGACGTTGATCCTGATTTCAGACCATCACTCAAGGCAGCCGGCTTCTTAACACGTGACCCTCGTATGAAGGAACGTAAGAAACCAGGTCTTAAGAAAGCCCGTAAGGCTTCACAATTCTCAAAACGTTAATATTTCTATTTTCAGTTTTGGATACAAAAACATCTCTCGGTGTGAGGGATGTTTTTTTTGTTTTCTTTTATGCCGCCGAAGGCTGGCAGTAATGTAGGTTGCTGTGTGATCGACGTGAGCCAAGGTCTCACGCCTCGATTTTGAGCTTTGCAAAAATCGCAAATCTCAAAATACGTCAGTGGAGTAAGGACTAAAGTCCTAACACCACTAGCACTGCTGTCTACATTACTGCCAGCCTTCGGCTAGTTTTTTAAAATTATTGAAGTTTACTTATCGCTTTTAAGTAGAGTAATATTGATAATAATAGATACACGTTAAGAGGGAGATTTATAAATGTTAGAGATTGATAAGTTATCCACAAGTTATCAAGTTAAGAAATTAACTCCACGTGATGCTGATCATGCGTTGAAATTGGTTCAGAGTAATCAAAATTTCTTTAATTTCTGTCCGCCAGCCCCAACTCGTCACAGTATTTTGGAAGATATGAAGGTTGTTCCAGCAGACAAAACTTTGGATGATAAATATTATTTAGGTTATTTTGATGGTGATAAATTGGTTGCCATTTTGGACTTAATAACTGACTATCCAGCTCCTAAAGACGCTTGGATCGGCTTTTTCATGGTTGATTCTGAATATCAAGGACAAGGAATTGGTTCTAAAATTATTGCTGATTTAGAGACAGTTTTGGAGAATAGTGGTTTGGTAAGAATTGAATTAGCTTTTCCTAAAGGGAATGAACAGAGTCAAAAATTTCTTTTGAAGAATAAATTTCAATCGATGAATCGAGAGGTTCCAGTTCCTGGTTATACAATGGTGATTATGGAAAAAGTTTTCCACAAGGATAATAAATAAAAAAAATCGTAGAATTAATTTTCTACGATTTTTTTATTTGGCCACGATATCTGTATAAATTGTAATTCCCATCATTATTAGAATACCAATACCGATTAAACCTATAACTATCATGTGACGTTTCTTATTCATCAAGAAAACAGCGATGAATTCACGGATCAAAGCGTTAGGTAAGAAGTAAAGTCTAGTTGGAGCACCGACGCCGTTGGCTGCAAGTCCTGCCATCTTGGCATACAGACCAGCGCGGAAGATGTGATAATTATTACTGAAGAATTTGATATAAGCATTGTCAGCTCCGTAATCCTTTTGAATAATAGCGTTTGAAAATTGCATGTTCTGTAAGGTATTACGAGATTTGTCTTCTAAGATAACTAAGTCCTCGTGCCAGCCATGCGCAATTGCGTAATCAGCCATCGCTCTAGCTTCAGACAACTTTTCATCAGGTCCTTGTCCACCGGAGAAAACAATCTTTGGTGCTGGACGACCCTTTTTAATCTGCTTGTTAGCGAATTTAATAGCCGCGTCTATCCGATTACCTAATAGTTTTGAAACAGTTTCACCGTTGATTAAACCGGCTCCTAGGACAATTAGATAGTTAGCTTTATAACGCCGTGGTAAGAATTGATATAAAAATGCACTAGCTAAATAATTATATGAACAGAGCATTATATATAAGCCGATTACAGGTAAGCCTGAGATCAAAGTGTTGAACCAGCCTGGTAGGAATTTCGAATGACTTGCTATGACACTATTGGCAAACCACAATGCGATTAGAAAAATTGCTAAAAATAATGTCAGCATATTTGAAACTGTATGGCTTTCGCGTTTCCAAACGACGATGGCATTCCACAACAGCAACGCCCACATGAACAGCATTACTAAACCAATTCCAAGCAGTATTAAAACAAATAGAACTCCCATGACGACAATGAATTCCTGATTGCCGGTACTGAAGATAAGTACTGCCAGCTCTGCTAAGAATGTAATGAAGAAGATGGTAAAAGTTATCCCATGGATTAGTCTACGTGGTTCCTTAAGCCAGAAATATAAGAATAGTCCGAATATAACGAGTGTGGCTAGTCCCAAATACAGAGAGATTTGCTGCAGTTCCTTGATATACGGAGAAATTTCATTCATAAAATCACCTCACTATAAAAAATATGTTTCCCCCTGAAATAATCATATTAATTTTATCATAAGGAAGTATTTAGTCCGAATGAAAACCTGTTGTTTTAAGTAGTACAACTTATAAATACTTAATATTACCTACAAATACATATAAAGATGCTAAAATACTTATAAGAGGTGGAAATATGTATCAAGAACAACGTTTAGAAGAAATTTTAAAACTATTGCGTGTGGATAATGTTCTGACAACTGAACAGATGATTGAGCATTTTCAGGTTTCTCGTGATACGGTCAGACGTGATTTTGCTAAGCTATCGCAAGCAGGCAAAGTCAAACGGGTTCACGGCGGAATCATGCAGTTGCCTGCTAATAATGAGATAGTTTCATTTAATGATCGATTGGATGAATTTAGTGATGCCAAGAAACATATTGCTGAGTTGGCTCAAACGTTTATTCAAGCTCAAGGTACGTATTTTTTTGACGTGTCGACAACGGTTTTAAAACTAGCTCAAATAGTCGATACTAAGGCCACGATTTATACACATTCGTTGGATAACTCCATTATGTTGAGCGGAAACCCTGATATTGAGTTGCATGCTCTAGGAGGAAAATTCTTTACGAAGAATCGTTTCTTTTATTCATTGAATGAAGCTGAAATTTTAAAACATATCAATTTTGATGTGGCATTCATTGGGGCTGCTGGATTGAAGGATGGGCAAGTTAGTTTTGAAGATCAAGAAGATGCCTATATTAAACAATTGATTATGAAGAATGCAAAAGTCAAAATTTTATTGGCTGAAAATACTAAGTTTGCCAAGAAAGCAACTTATTCAATCGGCAGTTTATCCGATTTCGACTATTTCATTACCGATATTAAACCGAGCGCAGAAGTGATGGCAACAACGACTGTTAAATATTGAGGAGGTAAGATGATGATGGATATTAGATTAATCTTGAGCGATATTGATGGCACGATTTTAAATGATGACAATATAATTGACACAGGCTTAAAACAGGCTGTGAAGCAACTTCGTCAAAAGAATGTGCCATTTGTGCTAGCGTCTGCTCGTTCGCCTGAAGGGATGTTACCAATTGCCAAAGGACTCGGGGTTTTAGACAATCCAATTGCATGTTATAACGGCGCTTTGGTGGTTAAAGACCTTGATAAAAAAGACTTTACAACTATCTTGAATCATGAACTTGAGATTAATGACGTTAAAAGAATTAATGATATTATTCAGAAACAGTATCCCACCGTTTCGGTAAATCTGTATTCAGGTTCAGATTGGTATGTTAATAGTATCGACAAGTGGGTAAAGATTGAAGCAGACATTACTAAATTGACTCCGATTGTAACGGATATCGAACGGTTGATTTCAGCACACAAAGTCCCAGTACATAAGCTTTTGTTAATTGGTGATCCAGATGAAATTAGTCAGGTTTTGCATGAACTTCATAACGGTGAATTTACGAACAGTTCATTCTATCTATCCAAACCAAACTATCTTGAAATTACTAATAGCCATGTTTCTAAAGAAAAAGCTTTGCGAGAGTTAGCTAAGGTGTATGGATTATCACTTGATAAAACTATGACTTTAGGTGATAACTTCAATGATGTGCCGATGTTAAAACTGGCTGGATTAGGTGTAGCAATGCAAAATGCGCCAGTTGAGGTCAAGAAGTGTGCTAACGTGGTAACAGAGTCTAATAATAAAAATGGCGTTTCCAAGGCCATTGAAAAATATGTTTTGTAATGAAAGAAGTAAGCGTTATGGAGAAAGTTTCAATTATTAGAGGAGATATTTCTTATTTACCATTTCACGTAGATGCAATCGTTAATGCGGCAAATAGTGCTTTAGTTCCAGGCGGTGGAGTTGACGGAGCATTAAATCGTAAAGCCGGCCCAAATCTAGGCCGTGATATGTTGAAATTTGGCGGAACACCAACGGGTACAGCAGTTTATACAAAAGCATATGATTTGAACGCTGACTATGTAATCCATGCAGTCGGTCCCCGTTATAACGATGGTGAACATGGTGAAAAACAACAATTGATCGATGCATATGCGGCATCAATGAAGATTGCTCAAAAGTTAGAAGCTAATTCAGTCGCAATACCATTTCTAAGCACTGGCATATACAGTTATCCATTGGAAGAAGCAATCAGGGTGGCGCTAGATACCGTTATGAAATTCAACCTAGATGCTAAGGTTTATTTTGTAGCGTTTGATGATACAACAGAAAAATTAGCTAAGAAGTATTTGGAAAGTAAGAACTAGAGCATGAGATCCTTTTGTATATATACTTCTTTTCAAGATACAGATATATCTACTATTTATTAGTTATGGAAAATACACTAGTCTCCGGTTGTTAAGTAATGCATACGGCTGTGGTAGTGGTGTTAGGACGGTGTTCTTCCGGCCTTACTCCACTGACGTATTTTGAGATTTGCGGTTTTTGCAAAGCTCAAAATCGAGGCGCGAGACCTTGGCTCGCACCGGTCACATAGAAGTGACATTACTTAACAACCGGAGACGGCATTTTCTAATTAGATTAAAATAATTCAAATAAACCTATTGACAAATATTCAGTTAAGCTTTAATCTCTTAACAACAAATCAATTCGTCCATAAACCAATGAGATGGAAGTCAAGATTATCGTGCACGCCCAGAGAGTTGCCGGTGCTGAGAATGGCAATCGAACGCAGATAGTTAAATGGACCATCGAGGGTCTCTCCGAAAAGCTTTGAGTACGGGAGAACGTTAGGCATACGTAAGTTGTCGGAGGGATGTTGGTCCCTCGCTAAGAGTAGTGGGTGATAGATAGTGAGTATTTTTTGCGATACGCGCAGACTATCGATCCGTTAAAACAAGGTGGCACCGCGGAAAATCCGTCCTTTAAAGGTTCTTTGTCAAATCGTATTGATGAATGATTTTGAGCCTAAAGCACCTCTTAATTGAGGTGCTTTTTCTATGCACAAATCAGTCTTATTCTTTTAAGCAAGTGGTCAAGATTTCTGAACCCAT
>NZ_BTTQ01000013.1:0-45636 GCF_036246245.1 Companilactobacillus muriivasis | reverse complement strand
TGGGTTCAGAAATCTTGACCACTTGCTTAAAAGAATAAGACTGATTTGTGCATAGAAAAAGCACCTCAATTAAGAGGTGCTTTAGGCTCAAAATCATTCATCAATACGATTTGACAAAGAACCTTTTATTCAGTCTCTAAATTTCTATTTCAATAAACTCGACTAACTATATAACCAACAATTAAGCCAATTAAAGCAGGAACCACCCAACCAAGACTCATTTCAGCCAATGGCAAGTAACCATTCCAAACTAAAATCTGATGGACAAATCCATTGGCTTGTAAAGCTTTCGGCAATGCTTCGATTCCGGCAAACAATGCTGGAATAATTGTGAATAACGTTGTAATTCCGAAAATCCACTTTGAATCACCTAATACTGGTGTCAAAACAGCAACGATAATCAAAACCATTGCCAACGGATAAAGGAACATCAAAACTGGTGTCGAATAATTTATCAGACGTGTCAATCCGATATTGGCCACTAAGAATGACACTATCCCGGCTACAATCAAGACGACTTGATAGTTAAATTTGGGAAACATTTCTTTAGCAGTTTCACCAACAGATGAAGTCAAACCAATGGAAGTTTTCAAGCAAGCGATAATCGCAATCAATGCCAACAAAATGCTCCCGAATGATCCGAAATAGTAGTTGAAAACTTGTGCTAAAGTAACTCCACCATTAGTCGCTAAAGGCAATTTATTTACGCTCATCGTTCCAATCAATGCTAAGAAAGCATAAATGATTCCCATTAAAATTACGCAAATAAACCCTGAACGAATGGTATCTTTGGCAATTTGACCTGGATGCGTTACACCCAATGACTTAATCGTATCAATGACGACCACTCCAAATGCCAATGACGCCAACGCATCCATCGTATTATAACCTTCAGTAAATCCAGCTAAAACCGGACTCTTGGCGTATTGTCCTTGAGGAATGGCATTCAAGCCACCCATAGGTTTAATAACCGCGGTTACAACCAATATCCCCAATAAAACTAGAAATATCGGTGTCAACCATTTACCAACATAGACCATCAGTTTACTTGGCTTTCTAGCTAACCACAATGTAACAATGAAAAAGACAGCTGAGAATATCAGCAAACTGACACCCTGTTTTGACTTGTCCACAAACGGTGCTAATCCCAGTTGAAAAGATATCGTTGCCAACCGTGGAATCGCAAATAATGGTCCCATGGTCAAATACAACAGAATTGTAAAAATGTAAGCAAACGGCCGATTCACCTTGCCTGCCAGATCAAAAACACTGTTACTGCCAGTCATACCCATACTTGCAACTCCAAGCAAAGGCAGTCCGACACCAGTTATCAACAATCCAATAATAGCGTAAATAACATTACTACCAGCCTGTTGCCCTAGGAAAACAGGGAAAATTAAGTTCCCTGCGCCAAAGAACAAACCGAATAGCATAGATCCGATAAAAAATAGATTTCTCCAAGTTAATTTTTCATTCATTAATTTCACTCTCTTACATAAAAGTCCATCTAAATATAATAAGCGAGTCTGGCCGTTAGGACAACTGTTTTATTAAAATATAACCTTAAGTGCCGCCTCAGGTAGTCAGTAATGCAGTCCCGCTATGAGGACCGGTTCGAGCCGAAGTGCGGTCTCGAGCCTCGCTTTTGAGCCTTGCAAGACCGGCAAGTCTCAAAAGTCGTCCTGTGGAGTAAGCGCTGAAGCGCTAACTCCACCTTCACAGCGGTCTGCATTACTGACGACCTGAGGCTAGGTTATTTTAATACACAGTTATTCACTTATTATTGATATATCTGATTCTTCATTTGGATTTTCTGACTGCTAAATATTCAGAACTTATCCACAGATACGTTTAAATACTAACCGAAATGTCCACAATATCAGCCAAACCCTAAAATCAATCGTAATATCATTAAATATATCCAATACCAACCAATCGATTAAGACCCTAGCCGGAGGGGACGAGTGATGAAGACCTGCTGTGCAAGTGTCGTTATGGCTTTAGCCATTACAACACCGACGTATTCTGAAATTCGAGTGGTTTTCTCGAAGTTCAGAATCGAGGCGCGAGACCTTGGCTCGCACTGGTCGCATAGCGGTCTTCATCACTCGTCCCCTCCGGCGGCATTACATATAAAAAAAGACATACTCCAGAAGAGAATGTCTCAGTATTGCCAGAAATATATTTAGGCTTTGTATGTATCTTCAACCCATTCGTTTGTAGCAACACGGTAATATGTGTGACCGTTGTATGTCTTTGTTTGATCAGTATACCAAGGTGTCTTGTTTGCTAAACCACGGTTTGTGACAACTGTTGGTGTGCCATCGCTACCAAATGCGAAAAGCTTTACGAAGTTTCCGTTGGCGTTGTTAACAGTAATAACACTGCTTTGAGCACTACCATTTGTTTCAGCGTTACCATCATATTGAGTCAAGTTGTATGTTTGGATCAAGTTGTTCAATGATGAAGCATAGTTAGGTGCTGTAGCATATCTACCTTGTAACCAGGCAGTAGCATCCTTATATGACTTAGTATTTTCTTTCCATGTACCACTGTAATAACTTGAGTTCCATGCAACACCGTTGCGCAACTTGTTTCCGTTGTCAGCGAATGATTCATAGTAACTTGGGTACTTTCTGAAGTTGGCGTTAATTGTATACCAACCTTGTGCTGCACTCCATTCAGAAGTTGGCATTGTTACATAGGCGCCATTATAGTCACCCTTAATACCAAATAAGTTATGACCTTGTGTAGCCAAAGTTGAAGTACCCCAGCCACTTTCAAGGATAGCTTGTGCCAACATAACTGAAGTATAAAGGCCGTATTGTGATGCAGCCTTTTGAGCCATTGGTACAGCTGAACTCAAGAATGCTTGTTGTTGTGCAGTTGTTGCACCTGTAGCAGCTTGGATAACTGCTGTAGTATTTAGTGCGTTATTAAGTGATTCACTGGCAGCTTGAACAGTAGCTGAAGTAGCGACTGTTGTATCTGCTTTTTTAGCTGAACCGGCAATGACATTTGAACTATTATCTTGTGATTTATTATTTACTTGTTCGGTACTTGTTTGTGCTGCTGAAGAGTCTGCAGTATCTGTTGTTGCAGCTGACACGATTGAAGGTGTCGCAGTTGCAGCTAATGTGCCAAGTACTAATGCACTAGTTAGTAGATTTTTTTTAGACATAGAATGGTTTCCCCTTAATAAATAATCTAGTTATAGACTACTATTTAAAAAAAGTAGTTTCAACAAAACCTGGATTTTGTAACAAGAATTAAACATTCGAAAATAAATTGTAATTTTTTGCCACTTGACATTAAGAATTCCTTAAGAATCTAAAGATTTCTTATAGTGAGTTACGAAAATTTAGCGAGAATTAGCCAATTTTCCAGCAATAATTACAAAAATATTTCAATGTAAGCAAATAAAATAATCGGTAGTTAGAATTATATTGTTATATTATTTGAGAAGAATCCCCTTATAGCACGCCATCTAGGCCTTATTGAACGTATTTGTCGCCTCCTTTTATTTTGTGAGTTTTTACACTACCACTAAAATTTTACAATAAAAAAAACCGCCATTCAGCGATTTCCTATAATTTTGAAGTTAACTTAACATCTGGATATTTGTTAGCAAACCAGTTTTCCGCAAATCTATTTTCAAATAAGAATAATGGTTTGTCATCCAAATCTTTCACTAACATATTTCTAGTTGAAGACATTGATTGATCCAATTGTTCAGGGTCGACCCAACGGGCAATTCTGGAACCGATTGGCTTCATAACAACATCACAGTTATATTCGTTCTTCATTCTAAATTGGAAAACTTCAAATTGAAGTTGACCAACGGCACCTAAGATATAGTCGTTAGTTGTGTACTTCTTGTATAGTTGTACAGCACCTTCTTGAACAAGTTGTTGCATACCTTTATGGAATGATTTTTGCTTCATAACGTTCTTAGCTTGAACTTCCATAAACATTTCAGGTGTAAATTGTGGCAAATCTTCAAATTGAACTGACTTTTTACCTTCATAAATCGTATCGCCAATTTGGAAATTACCTGTATCATACAAACCAACGATATCACCAGCAACGGCAGTTTTAACTGTTTCTCTTTGGTCAGACATGAATTCAGTCGCATTGTTCAAACGCATGACTTTACCAGTTCTTTGCAAGGTAACGTCCATGCCTCGAACGAATTCACCAGAACAAATTCTGACGAAAGCAATTCTATCACGGTGATTAGGGTTCATATTAGCTTGAATCTTAAAGACGAATGCTGAAAATTCAGGATCATCTGGTTTAACAACTTCATCACTGTCTTTTTCAGTATGTTCAGCAGGTGCCGGAGCCATATCCAAGAATGTGTTCAAGAATGTTTCCACACCAAAGTTTGTCAAAGCTGAACCGAAGAAAACTGGAGTTTGGTTACCAGCTTGAACTTTTGCCAAGTCAAACTTGTTACCAGCTTCTTTGATCAAATCAACTTCACCAAGAGCTTGTTCGTAAACACCCTCTTCTTCGATTGGATTGTGTTCAGCCAATTGGCCTTCATCGTTTAATGGCAAGAAACGGTCATCGCCATCTTTACGATAAAGTTCCAAACGGTTATTGCTGATGTCATAGAGACCCTTTAATTCCTTACCCATACCGATAGGCCAGTTCATGGCACAACCTTCGATATTAAGTAAGTCCTCAAGTTCAGCAATCAAGTCCAAAGGATCACGACCATCACGGTCCAACTTGTTCATGAATGTGAAAATAGGAATACCACGTTTTTTAACAACTTTAAATAATTTCTTAGTTTGTGGTTCGATACCTTTAGCAGAATCAATAACCATGACAGCCGCATCAACAGCCATCAAAGTACGGTAAGTATCTTCAGAGAAATCTTCGTGTCCTGGGGTATCCAAAATGTTGATATCCTTGTCACGATAGTGGAATTGCATTACAGAACTGGTAACAGAAATACCACGTTTCTTTTCAATTTCCATCCAGTCACTAGTAGCAAATTGACCAGACTTCTTAGCTTTAACAGTACCAGCAGAACGAATTACCCCACCGAAGTAGAGCATTTGTTCTGTGATTGTTGTTTTACCGGCATCCGGGTGAGAGATGATGGCAAAGGTTCTTCGTTTGTTAACTTCTTGTTCTAATTGTTTTTGATCCATATTAATTTATTGGAGTTCCTTCCTTTTGTTGGTTGTTAAAATTTCAAGGATTATTGGGATATGCCGCCTCCAGGAGCCAGAAAATTAAGCCTGCTGTGCGGACCGGTTCGAGCCATAGTACGGTCTCGAACCTCGATTTTGAGCTTCGCAAGGTACGCGAATCTCAAAAATCGTCCTGTGGTGTAATGGCTAAAGCCATAACGCCACCTGCACTGCTGGCTTAATTTCTGGCTCCTTCCGGCTAGTTTTTCTGTTTCTTACTAATTATACACATCAGTCAAAAACTCCTTGCGTGCGACCGATGTGACTAATTTAACTCATGTTTTGGACATATCCTTGTTTTAAATGTATTTATTGAATTGAATAGATAATTAAGAATTAATCTTAATGAGTATCACATTTACCTATTATATTATAGAAATCATTTTTAGAGGTTACTAATATTTATAATCCACTGCAGCAGATAAATAAATTAGTCGGAGGTGGTGAGTGATGGAGACCTGCTGTGCAAGTGTTGTTATGGCTTTAGCCATTACAACACCGACGTATTTTGAAATTCGAGAGATTTTCTCGAAGTTCAAAATCGAGGCGTGAGACCTTGGCTCACGCCGGTCGCATAGCGGGCTCCATCACTCGCCACCTCCGGCGGCCCCGCCTCATAAAAAAAAGAAATACTGTTAGTATTTCTCCTTATACATGTTAGTAGTAACGTTCTTAAGTTTAGCATCAGGAACTGTCACGATAACATTTTCAATTCTCGAACCATTCAACTCGCCTGATGTAATTACTGTTCCATCGCTTAATTCGAATGATTGAGGATGTTTAGCATCTGGGATTTCTCCAAGATTCATAATTAAATATCCAGCAATCGTATCCACATCTTCAACGTGAATATCTTCTTCAAAGAGTTCATCGAAATCTTCAATTGTCATTAATCCGACAACTGAGAATTTGTTAGCTCCTAATCTTTGGAAATTCTTCGTTACTGGATCATATTCATCATCGATTTCACCAACAATTTCTTCTAGGATATCTTCAATTGTTGCTAGTCCAACGATACCACCATACTCATCAACGACCATGGCAATTTGTGTCTGGGTGCTACGCATTTTCAAGAGCAAACTATCAATGTTCGTGGCTTCAGGTACAAACAATGGATCTTTCATAATTGACTTCAAATTAATGTTGTCAAAACCGACTTCACGGGAACGTTTTAATAAATCCTTTATATGGATAATACCAATAACGTTATCTTTGTCGCCACCATAAACTGGAATTCTTGAATATGGCTGATTCAAAATGGCATCAATATTTTCATCGACTGAATCATTGATATCCAACATGAATGTATCAGTTCTTGGAACCATTATTTCTCGAGCAGTCTTGTCACCAAAACGGATAATTCCTTGTAACATTTGATACTCATCAGAATTGATTGTCCCAGTATTACGAGACTTTTTCAGCGTTGCAATCATTTCATTTCTAGTAATCGGTTCATCTTTTTTACTGAAATCAATCGGTGTGATTTTCATTAAAAGATTAATAGTCGAATCTAGCAACCAAACAAATGGTTTCAAGATCCAACCGAATAAACTAATTATTGGTTGTGTGAAACTTGCCACTTCATACGGGCGTTGTAACGCTATCCTCTTCGGATACAATTCCCCTAAAACTAAAGTAATGAACGATAAAATCACCGTTATGATTACTATTGAAACTTCCCGGCTACCAGGAAAATCTCCAATCAAACCTTCCATCCAAACACTCAATGTCGTAGCGGCACTGGCAGATGATAAAAATCCTGCTAAAGTAATTGCCACTTGAATCGTCGACAGAAATTTGTTGGGTTCATTGATCATTTGGAGAATTTTCTTAGCTCCGCGGCTATTCTTAGCCTTTTCCTCAACGGACGTCTTATTAACAGAAACAATCGCCATCTCGCCTGCTGCAAAAAAAGCATTTAATATTGTCAAAACAATTATTAAAATCAGCTGCCCGGAAAGCGACGCTCCAGAAGAGTCACCACTCATTTAACTCGCACTCTCTTTCATATGTAAACTTAAATACTTCACCTTTGTTGCCTCCAGAAACAAGTATTTCCACCTACACTGAAATTAATTCATTGCACGTGGAAATACTCGTTACCTCAAATTCAGTTATCTTTACCACAATAACTTCAAAACTGGCAATTCTTAAGTTAAGTATAAACAAAACAATTATAACAGGTGTTCAAACATTCAACAATAAAGGTTGGATTTTTATTTACCGCTCCAGAGATGAGATTAGTCACCTGCTATGCGGAACGGCCCGAGCCGAAGAGCGGTCTCGGACCTCGGTTTGAAGCCTTACCAAAGTTCGGTAAGTCTCCAAACTCGCCCGGTGGTGTAAGAGCTAAAGCTCTAACGCCACACCCACAGCGGGTGACTAATCTCATCTCTTCCGACTCTTTCTTATGCTTCAATGTATTCCTTTAATATTTTATATAGAAGGTAACCTGCAATATATAAAATATTAATCTCAATATTAGCTCTATTTGATTCAAAAAATAGCAAGAAGTATTTTCATTAAGCTTCATGAAAACATCATTGTACTTATTTACTTTCATATTATTTACAATTTTTCATACTGATTCATCCTACCTAATTCTAAACTACGATAAAATATCAAACTCTACATAGTAAACAAAAAATAAATTCCCCACCAACCCACTAGCCTCCGGGTGACAGAGATTGAGACCGCAGTGAAAGTGGAGTTAGAGCTTTAGCTCTTACTCCACAGACGTATTTTGAAATTCGAGTGGTTTTCTCGAAGTTCAAAATCGAGGTGCGAGACCTTGGCTCGCACCGGTCTCACAGCAGGCTCATATCTCTGTCACCCGGAGGCGGCACAACAATATATAATGTTTCGAATCTAACCCACATTAATGATAGAATAGACCTATCAGTATATAGGGAGTATCTTAAAATGTCTAACAAAAAAATTGCTGTGATCTACCTGTTTTTCTTCATCATCCCTTACGTTCTCTGTCTCTCAATCATCGGAGTTTCATACAACTCTTTGGTTCTGCACGCTTTGACATGGAGAATCGTGGTTGGTGGTATTGTTGGAGCCTTTGGTATGTTTGCGGTAAAGGTTATTGCCCAACGTCCCGTGTTGATTATGTATCGCAGTTCAACACGTAAATTGCTAAAAGAATTGCTTAATTTCTTTATTTTGGAAAGAAGTAAATTTGTCATCGGTGCTAATTTGATCGTTGATTTCTTCTTTTCCATTGCCAGCATTTACTTAGTAGCTAAATTTATGCCACTAACAATTATTCTTGGTAGAACTTTGGGTTGGTTAGTACTAATCCTAGTAATATCACTGACTTTGGCATCATACCTCGAATTTGAATCACTCTCGATTTACACAGAGAAGAAAAAATAAAACTTGACTTATTTAATTAATCATTGTAAGTTTGAAACAACTTAATTGCAGGAGGAATCGGACATGTTGAAATTTAACCAAACATCATCAGTTGAATCATGTTGTTGTGTAGTAATGAATGAACATTACTATACTTTTTCAACATGCCTAATACCACTCAATTGATAATCAAGTAGTGAAAACTAAAAACTATCAAGCGGAGTTGACATTAGTCAGCCCCGCTTTTTTGTGTTCTTAGCTACTTAAATATGCCAGTTTTCAATCCAACCATTTATTATCAAGCGTTCTTCTCCAAGCAAAGTAAATTTCACCATGCTTGCAACGTATACTACCTTACTCAAGTAGTAATTTTTCTTTCAAGGTTAAAAAACTATACTTCTTCACATGAGCAAAGAAGTATTGATTAGATAATGCATGATAATAAGTTAGTAATTTAAACAAAAATAAACTAGTTGGAAGAGCTGAGCGTATTCATCTGCTACGAAAGTGGCGTTAGAGCTTTAGCTCTTACACCAACGGGCGAGTTGGAGACTTTCCGGTCTGTGGAAAGGCTTCAACCGAGGTTCGAGACCGCACTTCGGCTCGAACCGTACCGCGCAGCAGAATGAATACGCTCAGCTCTGGAAACGGCATAACAACACTACTTAGAAGGGAGTTACTTGTGGAACATATCAAAATTGGAATTCTTAATTTAATGCAGAACAAAATCGAAACGATGAACAATTTTCAAACTGTCTTAGGCGACCAAGTGGAATTGAAATTTTACTACTCCGCTACTCGTTATGTCGATAGAAAACTTGATAAATCCATTGTTTCAAACATGTCACCATTAGATTTAAATGAGATACCTGATCTGGATGGCTTTATTATTACGGGAAGTCCCGTTGAAAAATTAGATTTTCCTCAAGTTTCATACTTTGATGAAATCAATGAGTTGATCGACTTACTCGACCAATTAAACATCCCCCAGCTCTATGTCTGTTGGGGCGCCATGGCTGCCCTTAATCGTTTATATGACATTGACAAAAAAATTCTGCCACACAAGGCATTCGGTATCTTTCAAAATCAAATCTTAACTGATTCACCTTTGTTAGAAAATATTTCTGACAATTTTCCATCACCTCACGCTCGTTACGCTGAGATGAGTCATGAACAGTTGAATAATGAACCAAGTTTACAAATTTCAGTTGTCAGTGAAAATGGTCTGTTGACATTAGTTGAATCAACTGAGAAACATCAAATATTTCTTTTTTCACATTTAGAATATCAACGTGACAGTTTGGACAATGAATATCACCGTGAACTCAAAAGTCCTAAAGTATTGAATCCATTGCCCGCTATCAACTATTATTCCCCACTCGACCATCAGCCAACTTTTGCTTGGCAAGAAACACAATTACAATTTTACAATAACTGGTTAAAAACCGTTAACGCACATAAATTAACTACATGCTAAGGAGAGATTTATTATGACAAAAATTGCACAAAATATTACAGAATTGATTGGCAACACACCTATCGTTAAATTGAACAACGTCGTTCCAGAAGATGCCGCTGACGTTTACGTTAAGCTTGAGTTCTTCAATCCCGGCAGTTCTATCAAGGATCGTATTGCTCTTTCAATGATTGAAGCTGCTGAAAAAGCTGGCAAGATTAAGCCTGGCGACACATTAGTTGAACCAACATCTGGTAACACTGGTATCGGACTTTCACTCGTTGCCGCTGCTAAAGGTTATCATTTGATTATCACCATGCCTGAAACAATGAGTATCGAGCGTCGTAAATTAATGCAAGGTTATGGTACAGAATTAATTTTGACACCTGCTAAAGGCGGTATGAAGGCTGCCATTCAAAAAGCAACTGATTTAGCCAAGGAAAATGGTTACTTCATGCCAATGCAATTCCAAAATCCAGCTAACCCTGCTATCCATGAAGCTACTACTGGTAAAGAAATTGTTGATGCCTTTGGCGATACTAACGTTGATGCTTTCGTAGCTGGTGTTGGTACTGGTGGTACTCTTTCTGGTGTCAGCCACGCATTAACTAAGGCTTATCCAGATGTGAAAGTTTATGCTTTGGAAGCTGCAGAATCTCCTCTATTAAAGGAAGGAAAGACTGGAGCTCACAAAATTCAAGGAATTAGTGCCGGTTTCATTCCAGATACGCTAGACAAACAAGCTTATTCAGATATTATAGAAGTTACGAGTGATCAAGCAATCAACATGGCACAAGCAGTTAGTCACAAGGAAGGCTTTTTACCAGGTATTTCTGCAGGCGCTAACATCTTTGGTGCGATTGAGATTGCTAAGAAACTTGGCAAAGGTAAGTCTGTCGTAACCGTTGCACCAGATAATGGTGAAAGATATCTTTCAACCGATTTATTTAAGTTTTAGGAGACATATTCTTTTTAACCAAACTTATTTTATGCGAAAATAGACAGTGATGATTTTTTATACAGGGGGATTTATTATAATGAAAAAGCGACTCGCTTTAATTTTAACTACAATTGTGGCCTTAGTATTGGTACTAACAGGCTGCTCAAGTAACAAGGCTGCTAGTGATACAAAAACAGCTGGCACATTAACCATTGGACTAGAAGGAACTTACGCTCCTTATTCATACCGTGACAATGGTCAACTCAAAGGATTCGAAGTTGATCTTGGCAAGGCTGTTGCTAAGAAACTTGATTTAAAGGCTAAGTTTGTTCCAACAAAATGGGATTCACTAATTGCCGGTTTGAACTCAAACACATTTGATGTTGTTTTGAACAACGTTGCAATCAACCCAGCTCGTGAGAAACACTACATCTTCTCAACACCTTACATTTACTCAAAATCAGTTATCATCACTAAAGATGGTACAGGTATCAACTCAGTTGACGATATTAAAGGTAAGAAAATTTCTGCCGGTACTGGTACTGACAACTACAACCATGCTGAAAAGTTCGGTGCTAAAGTAGTTCCAGCTGCTGATTTCCAAACTGACATGTCAATGATCGACCAAGGACGTGTTGCTGGTGCTATCAACTCTAAGGAAGCTTTCTTATACTGGAAAGAAAGTCACAAGAGTACTGATTTGAAATACATCACTATTCCTGATAACAAATTAGCTGCTTCAAAAATTGCTCCAATTTACAACAAGAAATCAACTCACCTACGTGGCCGTGTAAACAAAGCTATCAAAGAACTTTACAAAGACGGTACAATGAAGAAGCTTTCAGTTAAGTACTTCGGTGAAGATATTACTAAAAAATAATTTTTAAACTAATTGAGGGGGTTTAAACTTCATGTGGCACATTATCATTACGTCATTACCAGAAATGATTTCTGCAATGTTGCAGTTTACCATTCCACTGGCAATCATTTCATTCATTTTTGGCTTGATTCTAGCCGTATTAACAGCGTTAATTAAATTTATCAAACCGAGTGAAAACAAAGTAATCAAATATCCATGGTTAGTTCTCCGCGCGATTGCTGACTTTTATGTTTGGTTATTCCGTTCCACTCCACTGCTGGTTCAATTGTTCATCATCTTCTTTGGTCTTCCAAGTGCTGGCATTCAACTTTCACCATTCATCGCAGCCGTAATTGGCTTCTCCTTGAATACTGGAGCCTATGCTTCAGAAACAATTCGTTCAGCCTTGATGTCAGTTCCACAAGATCAATGGGATGCTGCTTTCACATTGAATTTTACGACTAAGCAAACTTTAATGAAGATTGTGCTGCCACAAGCTGTTCGAATCGCTTTACCACCACTATCCAATTCATTTATTGGTTTAGTTAAAGATACATCATTGGCCAGTTCCATCACTATTTTGGAAATGTTCCAAGTCAGTCAACAGATTACTGCTAAGAACTTCCAACCACTCTTGATGTACTCATTAGCTGCTTTCCTATATGCTGTCATCTGCTCATTGTTGACACTTTTACAACATTATCTCGAACGCAGAACTTCAAAATATGTTAAAGGGAGTGAAGCCTAATGATTTCATTAAAGAATATTGTTAAAAAATATGATGGCAAGGAAGTTTTGAAAAACTTGTCTGTTGATTTCCCTGATGGCAAAACAACTGTTATCCTAGGACCTTCCGGTTCTGGTAAATCAACATTGTTACGTTCACTTGATCTTCTAGTTAGACCCGAAAGCGGCACGATTAGCTTTTCTGACCTTACTTTAGATTACGCAGAACCTATCACAAAAAAGAAAAGTTTCGACGTTCGCAAAAAAACTAGTATGGTTTTCCAAAATTGGAACCTCTTCCCTAACTTGACCGTTCTTCAAAACATCACCACTGCACCAGAAACTGTTTTGAAAGCTTCCAAGAAAGAAACTGAAGACCATGCTCGGAAGTTACTTTCACAAGTTGGTTTAACAGAATATGCCGACCGTTACCCTAGTCAATTATCCGGTGGTCAACAACAACGCATTTCAATCTGTCGGGCTTTAGCAATGAACCCTGAATACGTCTTGTTGGACGAACCAACCAGTGCGCTTGATCCTGAGCTAGAAACTCAAGTCTTGTTGATTTTGGAAGAACTCAGCAAGTTGAAGCAATCAATGATTATCGTGACACATAACATGCAATTTGCTCGTTCCGTGGCTGATAAAATCGTCTTCGTTGAGAATGGCGACATCCTCTTCGATGGCACACCAGATGATTTCTTCAATCATCCTACAACTAGAATTAAGGACTTCTTGTCCGGCATTACATTTGATGATAGTAAAATAATGAAGTAAACCTCAAAAAGTCCTGATTGAAATTCAAATTCAATCGGGACTTTTTTATACTTAAATTAAAAGTCTACATCTTCTGCTTTAACAAACTGATTGCTACCAACCCGATAATAAGTTAGTCCATCAATCATTTGAAACCTGTCAGTTTTATATGACTTTCCAGCAGGTAATTTATTTGAAAGTAAATTACCTTTTTCGTCATATAAGTTTGTTACCTGTTTAGTTGTAACTACGGGATTGGAATAGGCATATTCATACACTTCACTTGTTGCAACAAATTCATTCGTTGCAACACGATAATATTTCTTACCATTTATTTCTGTATATCTGTCACTATACCATTCAGTTGCTGGTGATAATTCACGATTCGATTTTTCATTACGAGCATTGACTAAATGACCAAAATTATCTTTATAAACACGTACATAACTGTTGTTAGCAACGTATACATAAACATCATTGGCATTGACCCATTTATCTGTCGCTACTCGATAATATGTTACTCCATTTAATTCCATCGATTCATCATTATACCAAGCTGAATCAGGACTTAGGAATATATCAGGAATAACTTGACCATCAGTTCCATATACTTGAACTTTTGGACGATTGCCAAAGGTTGCTGAAGTTTGCTTGATATCTTTGATTGTGTTGGTTGTTGTCTCTGGAGTTGTATTTGTGGAACTGGAACTACTGCCACTACTATGACTTGGAGTTGGTTGTGGTACTGCTGACGCTACATAATTGTCATAGTATGCATCAACAAAATCTATTGGATTAGTATCCTTTAATCCTTCCAGCGTGGATCCGTGATCAAGCATATATTGTATAACATCATTAATGATAGCTTTTAGATTCTTTTCATCTCCAGGAAGAATTATAAGGTCCTCATCGCCTTGATCATTTATAATGTCAGAAATACTTATCACCTGATTATCTGGACCAAAAAGTCCTAAATCTATCTTTGTATTATCCAAATCAAGACTATCATTTTTACTATCTGGCAATTTATTTAGTTCATTTTGAAAGTCAGCTACACTTGTTACATTAGTAATTCCAGCAGGGAATGTGGCATTAGTTACATTGTTCTTACTTGAATTATCTTCGTAACTAATATTTATTTTTAAATTATATGGATAAATTTTTTGAACAACTACATTTATAGGTCCACTTTTATCAACTAAAACCTTAGATTGTTCAGGAGCAAAATACCCCGGAATAGACTTAATATAAACATATCCGCCTTCATGAGACTCAAATGGTTCAGTCGTATATATTGGCTTATCCGCATCTTGGTTTTGGTCAGGGGTAAAGTATTGAACATATGAAGTCAATTTTGGTCTCTCAACTGCCACCCATGTGGTATTACCTTCTGGAGCATGAGTACCAGCTGTCGAAGGATTATAAAGATTGATTAATGCTGAATACTCCTCTATAGGATGTTTGGAGTCCTTAACTAGTGGCCAAACAGTTGGATCGTCACGATTTGTATCATTTTTCCAACCAGCATATTTATCTGAATCATATGTAAAGTCTGCTGTTTGATAATCGGTTTTACTATTTAAAACTATTTTTCTAATCTTACTAGCCGGTACATCTTTATCTTCGTAATAATCATTATCGTTAAAATTTAATAAGTCGAGTAAGTATAAGGGACTAATATTTCCAAAAGAAGATAAATCAAGTGATTGCAGATTTCTACATCCCTTGAACATTGCTTCCAAATTGGAATTAGAAAAACTAACGTTGGTTAAATTTACGCTCTCTAAACTACTATCGGCAAAAATTCCATACATTTGTATTTCACTATAGTCATTCGGATCAGCATTATTTATAACGGTCATATCCGTCATATCAGCAGTTTTTAGATTTTTATTACGTGCAAACATACTTGTATAGTTCCTGATTGTTGAACTTGTAAAGCCTTTAAAATCTGCCACAGTCATTCCACTATCAGAAAATAGTGATGAAATATCTGTAGCACTGCTCATATTCAAGTCTCGCCAATTAACATTATGTAAACTTGTGTCATACCAGAACATACCTTCAAAGCTTTGTGTTTTAGACGTATCTAGATCAACTAAATTATCAACCTCTTTTAAATTTTCCATCCCAGAGAAGACTTGGTCAATCTCTGTTCCAGCAACGACCTTTCCATCAAAAACGACCTTTTGAATTTTATCAATATATTTTTTATCTCTAAACGGATTGACGCTCTCGTAATCAACCGATGCCCAAGTACCGGCTCCTATATGTAATTCTCCAGCTTGATTAAGATACCAATCACTTCCTGTTTCACCACTACTTGAATCTGTACCTACGAATGCTTTTCCATACATCTCACTTGAGGCAATATTACCTTTAGAATCTGTCACTTCATTTGGAGTATTGGAAATTTGATTATCACTTTGATCAGTATTATCACTTGTTGCTTGAGGTACTTCTTCTGAATCTTTCGGAATTTGGCTTTCATCAGTATTAGAAGTACCAACCTTAACTGCAGTGGGAGTCACCTTTTCTTCATCAGTCGTTTCAACTTTTCCAGTACCACCTAGATTAGGAATTTGAGCACCAACAGTTGGTTTCCCACTTTGATCAACAGTACCGTCATCCTCTTTTTGTGTACCAGAGCCATCTGGAACTGTTCCTTGTACGCTCTCTGTTTGTTGAGTATTAACAGTATTAGTATCAACGTCATCAGCCTTAACAACCATTGATGGCATTCCTAAAATGATTCCACCCGCTAAAGCCAGAGTAGTTGCTACTATCCAGTTT
The DNA here is from genome assembly GCF_036246245.1 of Companilactobacillus muriivasis. Lineage (NCBI taxonomy): Bacteria > Bacillati > Bacillota > Bacilli > Lactobacillales > Lactobacillaceae > Companilactobacillus > Companilactobacillus muriivasis. The sequence continues at coordinate 29,536 of NZ_BTTQ01000013.1, read as the reverse complement.
TTTCCTGATTTATACAATTTCTTTCTTAAAATTACATTGGATTGTTTTTTCAATTGTTGAAATCTCATACCAATCACCCGTCCCCTTTATATCACCATAATAGTTCTTTTGATTCCTTTTTTACGTCAAATATAAATAAATAGGTAAGGTTAACATATCCGTTTATTTTCAAATTACCAATAGAAATTCAGTTAGTCGGAAGAGCTGAAAATATTTACCCGCTGTGGGTGTGGTGTAAATGGCTTTAGCCATTTACACCACCGGGCGAATTTTGAGATTCGCGTACTTTGCGAAGCTCAAAATCGAGGTTCGAGACCGCACTTCGGCTCGGACCGGTCCGCATAGCAGGTAAATATTCTCAGCTCTAGAGACGGTTTTTATAATACAAAAAAATCCAGCCACGAATTAACGTTGACTGGATTTTCTATTACTCACTAATAAAATCAATAATATAACGACTGCCATTGGCAATAATAAACGGACCATATCATACAACATGTTGAAGCCGACCAAACCGACTAGCATTGCTGCAAGAAAAGGCCAAAAACCTAATTCTTCTCGAAAATCAGTTACCATTTGTTGAACTAAATTGTTGGTACGAATGAGGATTACTAAGAATAAGATCAACCACACATTGTATCCCATTGTTGACCAAGCTTGAGTTAACTTGATCAGGAATGCGAAGGCAATCAGCGCATAGGCTACGATGCCTTTGGTATCTCTTTCTCTCAAACGTACGTCGCTAGTTAACATTAAGGCAACTAAGAGAAGAATATTTGATATTAAATTATAAATATTCACAACAATTCCCCTTAATTAAAATCATGCTTTCTAGTATAGCAAGATTTTTAAGAAATATTATGACTTATAGGAAAAATTTAATTATTTTGTATAACTTCCTCAAAACTAAATTTGCCATCATCGTAACTCATCTTCACGACTGCACAGTTATGGAAACTGACTTTATCCAAGATATCCTGAACCTTCATCCACTTTAACAAAAACATATAGATTGCACCGCTATGGCTGACTGCCAACACGTTTTCATTATCTTTTGCATTCTCCATAATATTTGTTAGAGTCTCATTCATACGATTTTGAACAGCATAATCTGCTTCTCCCTGAAATTGGACAAAGAAATCTCCATAAGTGTTCTGTCCTGGTTTATTAGGCGGATTTAGATACTCCGGTTTCGCCTCAAAGACTCCAAAGTTCCATTCCTTTATACCCTTTATTCGTTGATATGGTTGATCAGTAACCAATTCCAAAGTATCGGAAGCACGTTCTTGAGTTGAAGAATATGCATGGTCAAATTTAATTCCTAAATCTTTAAAATGTTTACTAGCCGTTTTAGCTGAATCAATCCCTTTTTGCGTTAATGGAGAATCACAGGCTCCTTGGATTAAGTGTAATTGGTTAAATAATGTCTCTCCATGACGCATTAAATAAAGTGTTTTTACCATTTTTTCACCTCGTTACTTTTATCTAGCACCATTACTATAAGGCAAAATTGATTGCTTGTATAATACTTATTTCTAATCACTTGTTATGTTTAACGTGCATAAGTAAAAATATTTAGAAAATAAAGGGGCTGTGACGTAACTATTTTCACCTTAAACGTGCAACAAACATAGCTTTTTCTTCTTAAAACAAATGCCCCCAGCAATCCAAAATCGGATTACTGGGGACATTTGCCTTAATGCTTGAAAGCTGACCATGTTTTGTCACACTCTCTCACTGCGTAATACTATCTGATAAATTCCAGTAAATGGTTCCGGTATATTTACCACTTGGCACGACTCCGGAATTAACGTGCAACAGCACACCTTTGTCACTGTCCCACTCATCCGAAACCTTTGTAATTTCTTGTGTTGGACTGGCTGTCATATCTTCATCAATTAAAACTTTTCCATCTTGCATTGAAGAAGTATTTCCGGATTCATCAGTAAATACTAAGCCACCATTAAAAACATTATTACTTTCATCGACTAATTCTGTACTATTAGCAGTCAATACCCAAGTAGTGTTGGTACTATTGACTTCAACTCCCCAATCATCTTTACGGGGAATGATTCTTTCTTTTTCATCAGCGCGGACAAATTGGAAGTCATATTCATCTTTACTTACCAATGATAAATCGTTCTTTTTAACTTTTACAATATACGTTACCTTGTCCGAAGCAAGTGTATCAGGGATTCCATCTGAACCAACATAATTTGGATCCACAGCATACACGGTAATTATATGTTCATTCTCATCGGTACTATTGAATGGAATCGCAAAGTGGCCGTTTGGACTGGCGGTGTCTTTAACTAACTGAGTATCCCCACCATCGACCGATACATAAAAATTAATATCACTATTATTAATTGGTTGTTCAACATTTGGTGTATCATTCTCAACAATTTTCATTGTACCCGTTAAATCAACCGAATGGTCAGGTGACGTTGTAATGACATCATCTGAAGTTTTTGTAAGTGTCAAAGTTGCTCGAGCAGCTTGAATCGTAAACGGCGGTGTCTGCACATCGGTCTTGTAATTATCACCTTCCAAAGTTGCATGGGAAAGTGGTACTTGTAAGGCTGTATTGACGTTAGGCACAGGGTCTGCGGTCGCATTGAGCTCGATATTTGCCCACGGATTGGTTAGGCTCAAAGAATTTGCAATTGTAAATGTTAACATCTTGACAGTTGAAGTTTTTCCTGTCTTTTTATCTATTACTTCTGTATCTTTTAAAGCACTAGCTGGAATAGGCTCTGAATTTGCATTGGCATAAGTTACCTGTCCAATGTTCCCCGAACTATCAGGCGTTACCGTTACATTATCTGGTACATTAACTGTCGCAGTGACCGGTAACATATCTCTTTTACCAGATTGATACTGCAACATATAGTTAAAACGTAATTTATCGTTAGGATGAACTGTTTTTGTTTCAGTTAAAGTTTTATCATTATCCTTCATAACATCGGTACTTGAGCTGACTTTGGTTTTATTAGTTTCATCAACAACATAAGCATTCTTATCAGCCTCTACAAGTGATGGCAATTCTTCAAAAACCACCGCATTTGTGGCCGAGTTCAGTACAGTGCTATTTGCACCTACAAAACCATAGTATAGTTTTGTATCGGTAGTTGCGCCTAGTTTTGATAAATCCAACTTCAATTCACGCGTAATCAATTCCTGATCTCTGTCTGAACTAGGCGGTTCCAGCCCTTCAATAGTTTTATCATTAAAAACATATTTCAGAGTTGCATTTGTTGAACCAGCTTCTGGAGGCGTATAAGTAACTGTCAAATGATGCCATGCCAAGGCGGCTGACGAAGGCGTTACAAAATCAGTTTCATCAATATCATTGTGAACCAATTCATAAATAGGCCCATAGTCAGAAAATAAACTTCCATAATCATAAGTACCAATATTTAAGTAAGCATCCTTATCCCCTGGATATGACCATGCTAAATGTCCCCACATCTCTTTAAAACCTCTATTGAGCGAATTACCCTGGAAATCCAAAAGAGTATTATTTACACCTTTTTGATAACTATCCAGTGTTTCTCCGGGATTTGCGACCACTGTTTTACCATAGACGGCCTTACCGTCTTGACTCCCCGTAGGAACGCCATCAAACTCCAGTGCCCAACTATTCTGAATGGCTGTCAGAGCCATTGCTGAACTATTTTTTCTCTTCTTTAAGTCACTGCCCCAAACTCCTAATGATTCTCCGCCGGCAATATTGTTTCCATTCATGGCAATAGCTTTAGGACCAGAATTCTGCAAAACAAATACTAACCCTTCAGATCCATGGTAACTGGACCCACCCATAAAAATCCAAGCGGATAGTGTTTGCTTTTTCCCAGCATCAAAATAATTATCAATTCCATCAGTTGGGTTACTCCAAATTGAGGAAACTTGATTTTGATTTCCACCATTAATTATTTCGACGACATGTCCACTCTTAACAGTTGATGGGATCGTTGTACTTGAACCTTGAGTAAATAAAGAAGCCTGACTCAAGAATCCAATATTAACGCCGGTGGGTGCAGCATTCATCCCATCACCGTCTGAAATACCACCTGACGCTTTAATTATCGTTACATTTGTTGCAAATAGGGCTAATAAAAGAATAATTGAAGAAATAATCCACGTACTCAATTTTTTCAAGAGTTACACCCCCAGCATATATTTGTTTAATCATATTTATTATATTATCTCACGTTTAAACAAATATTTGTGTCATTTTAGGAAAGGCTTTCATTTGTAAAGTGATTGGTTAAAAAAAGGAAGTCCTCAAATTGAGAACTTCCTTCTTTTAGATACTATCTGATAAATTCCAAGTAATTGTTCCACTGTACTTTCCACTTGGAACTACTCCTGAATTAACACGCAATAAGACTCCCTGATTTTTAGCCCAAAGTCCAGAAACATTGGTTGTTTCCGGAGTTGTGCTGACGGATGTATCCTTATCAATCAAAACAGGATTATTTTGCAATGATGAAGTATCACCATTTTTATCGGTAAAAATCAATCCACCGTTGAATGTATCACCACTCTTGTTAACCAAAGCACTACTTTCAGCTGTTAACGTCCAAACGGTATTAGTACTTTCAACTTGAACGCCCCAATCATCTTGTCGATCAATTGTTTGAGCTCGATCATTGGCACGAATAAATTGAAAGTCATACTCGCCTTTACTTTCCAAAAACAGCTCTTTATCAAGCACCTTAACGGTATACACTTGTGAATTAGATTTTCTTCCATGAGTGTCAGTTACATACAAAGTAATCGTATGTGTCTTAACTGACAAGTCAGAAAATATCTTATCAAAACTGTTAGTTGCAGCATTGGTATCGCCGGTAAGTTGTTCACTCGCTTGATTGATCCCATCGACATTGATGTGCAAAATCATATCAGAACTCTTAAATTCAGTATTATCGGCATAACTAATCTTGCCACTTAACGTAGCATCTTTATTAACAAACGTTGTCAGGTCAGTCTTATCTGCCGTCAAATTCAACGCTGTATCTGGTACAGTTACATTATATGATAACGTGTTAGATTTCAAAGCTGGTGTTGCACTATCAGTTAAATAAATATCAACTGTATTAGTCTTACCCGCTTCAATCAAATTAGCGGGAACATTAGCTGTAAATTTTCCACTAATAATCGCATCATCACCAGTAAGTTTCGATGTGGTTTCGGTTCCATTTACAACTGTGTGAAGAGTCATATCAGAATTTTTGAAACTGCTGTTATCGTTATAATTGTCAGTTGCATCAATCGACAAATCAGTATTTCCAACTGCAGTCAAATCGCTGGGACTATCTGAATTGATTTTTAATTGTTTGTCAGCAACTGTGACATTATAAGTTAGCGTGTTAGAAGACAACGTATCAGCGATGCCATCTGAACCGACATATTTAGGATCAACCGCTCTTATGGTAACCGTATGATCTCCAACATCCTTACTGCTGAATGGGATGGTAAACTTTCCGTTAACACTAGTATCTTTGACTAGCTGAGCATCCCCATCATCAACTGAGACGTAAAAATCAATATCGTTATTATCAATCGTTTGATTTTTATTGGTATCATTTTCAACAATCTTCATATCACCAGTTAAATCTACTGGCAAATTTGGTGAAGTTGTAACTTTATCGGCTGAAGTTTTTGTAAGTGTAAAAGTTGCTCTGGAAGCTTGAATCATAAATGGTGGTGTCTGCACGTCAGTCTTGTAATTTTCACCTTCCAAAGTCGCGTGAGAAAGTGGAACTTGTAAAGCACTTTGGGTATCAGGCACATCATCAGCAGTTGTATTTAATTGAACGTCTGCCCATGGATTGGTCAAACTCAATGCTTCTGTAGTCGGAAATGATAATTCTCCATTCTTTAAAGCATTAGAAGGAATTACTTCTGAATCCCCGTTCGCATAAATAACTTTCCCGATATTGCCTTTACTATCGGTATCGACCGTAACATTGTCTGGTATGTTAGCCGTTGCAGTTACTGGCTTCATATCTTGTTTACCAGATTGATACTTTAACATGTAATTAAAACGTAATTTATCTTTAGGATGAACAGTTGTCGTTTCAGCTAAAGTTTTATCAGCATCTTTCATAACATCAGTACTGGAGCTGACCTTTGTTTTATTGGTTTCATCAACAACATAAGCGTTACTATCGGCCTCAACAATTGATGGTAATTCCTCAAAAACTACCGCATTAGTGGCACTGTTATTAGTACTATTAGCAGCCGTAAAACCATAGTATAGTGGTGTTCCGGTTGTAGCATTTAGATACTTTAAATCCAAATCTATCGTCTGTGAAATTGGCGTCTGATCAATATCATGTTCAGAAGGCTTTAATCCGGCCAATGTCTTATCATTAAAATTATAAGTTAATTTAGCTACCGTCGAACCAGCTTCTGGTGGTGTATACGTGATTGTAAAATGATGCCAAGCCAATTGTGCTGTTTGAGGTGTTACAAAGTCGGTTTCGTAAGCATTATTATGTACCAATTCATAATATGGATTTATACCACTTGTACCCATTTTGAAATAAGCCTTTGGCAAACCAGGATATGCCCATGCTAAATGTGACATAAAATCTCTGAATCCTCTATTTGGAACATTTCCGTACATATCTGTACCTTGTTGATAGCTATCCAGTGTTTGGCCTAATGTACCACCTGTTCCGCTATTGACCTGAGCAGAAGTTATTTTATTGGGAACACCGTCAAATTCCAATGCCCAACTATTCTGAATGGCTGAGGCGGCCATGGCAGTGGTACTGGACTTTCTCGATAAGTCACTACCCCAAACACCAAAGGATTCGCCACCAGCAATTTTAGTACCATTCTTAGCAATTGCTGAAGTACCAGTATTTTGCAAAACAAACGCCATACCTTCAGAACCATAGGCTTGTGTCCCACTTAAAAATAGCCAAGCAGATATCGTTTGTTTATTTCCAGTATCAAAATAATTATCAACACCGTTGTCACGGTTACTCCATACTGAAGAAACCTGATTTGAATTACCACTATTGATAACCTGAATAACATTGTTTTTTTCAACAGTCGAAGGCAGTGTATCTGGACCTTGTACGAACAAAGATGTTGGACCCAAACTACCAATATTAATACCTGAAGGAGACACATTCATAATATCAGTATCATTAAATCCGGCATTGATTGTTGTTATATTTGTTGCCATTAAGGTAAGCAAGAAAACCATTGAATAAATTATCCATAAACTCAATTTTCTCAACAAAAACACCCCCAATAAACGTGTTTAAACATTCACTAGTTTTATTATGACACGTTAATCAGTTTAAACATGTTCAAATTTGGAAATTATTTTTAACAAAAAATCAGATTTTTAATAATTAAAAATAATTTGTGAGAATATTTTAAAAATTTCCGATAAAAAAAAGACCGCCAAATGGCAGTCTAATCAGGATATAGCAATCCTAATGGTGTGACAGTTCCTTATATCTTTGCATCCAAAGATCCACATAAGCTTGTGAAAATGGTCCTTTGCCCTTATCGATCCAATCAATTAAAACGTCGACATTATAATGTAAGATCTTATCTATTTCTGGTGGATAATTCCACATTTTACTGTGTGCAGCGTACTCATCCACATCCAGCAATCTTTTCTCCCCATCAGGGAAAACTTTAACATCTAAATCGTAATCAATATATTTGATGGCCTCTTTGTCCAAAGCATATGGTGTCGCCAAATTGCAGTAATAAGATACTCCACTTTCTCTTATCATAGTAATAATATTGAACCAATATTTCTTATGAAAATAGACCAGTGCGGGCTCTCGAGTTACCCAGCGACGTCCATCTGCTTCTGTGACAAGAGTATTCTCATTACAACCAATAATTTCGTTTTCACTTGTCTTTAGCACCATTGTTTCACGCCAAGTACGATGTAAATGACCATCATGCTTATAACTCTGGATTGCTACGTAATCCCCTTCTCTAGGAATCTGCATAACTTACCAGCTTTCTCTAAACCTAATTCTTATCCAAAAAAAGTATACCAGAGCTGTGAAACTAATAAAAGCTATCGTTATTAAAAGTTGCTATATAACGTGTAGTGCTAATTAAATATCCCGTCTACAGAGCTGGGAAATATTCACAAGCTGTGCGGAACGGTCCGAGCCAAAGTGCGGTCTCGAACCTCGGTTTGAAGCCTTGACACAGTTCGTCAAGTCTCCAAACACGCCCGGTGGTATAAGGACGGGAGAAATCTCCCGTCCTTATACCACTACCACGGCACACAAATATTTCCCAGCTCTTCCGACTAATAAATCGGTATTAATTGAATCCAATAATATTCAAATATATACTTAAACTATTTTTACACTAAAAAATAATTGACTCTATTATTTGTAATACATCAAAAAAAAAAAAAGCATGCGTTATATATCTATCTACAATTCAAAAACAGGAAACCTCCATTTTGAGATCTCCTGTTTCTTTATTATTCTTCAGACCCTAGAACCTTTTTGATTTCATCAAATTTATAACCTTTTGTCATCAAATAATTAATCAACTTGGCTGGTTTATCATAACGATGTTGTACCTTACTGACTAACTTACGTAACTTGTCCAGTTCCTCATCTTCATCTGGTTCTAACTCCAAGTTTTTGATAGTTTCTTCGATCACTTCATTATCAAAACCTTTTTGGTACAAACCTGAACGAAGTTTTGTCACCATTTGTTTAAATGATGCTCGATGCTGCTTTCTCACTTGTTTCTTGGCAAACTCAGTCGCATTCTCCAGTAATGTATCGTAATCAATTTCAACTACCGAATCTTGAATGATATTATTTGGAACTCCTTTTTGGGCCATCTTCTGTTCAATAATTTTGGGTCCATTGGATGTTGTTCGCAGTTGGTTACTGATAAAGCTTTTTGCATATGCCGCATCATCTAAATAATGAAGCTTTTCTAAACGGCCGATAACCTCATCGACTGCATCACGATGATATTCTTTCTTATATAAATAGTCTTTAATTTCTTTTTTCGTCCGTAATTGATAACTCAAATAATTCAAAGCATCCCCATATGCTTTGTTAATATTTTCGGAATCTTGGATTTCTTTGATTTGGTCGTCAGTTACTTCGACGCCATTCATCAACCTAAAATCAATTAAAGTTTGTTCTGCTACTGGGAACGCATACTTGCCATCAAGGAAAACATTATAGCGTCCTTTACGTTTCTGTGCCTGTATTTTCGTGACTTTTGCCAATATATTATTACCTCACCATGTTATACTCTAATATGAGTTTATCGCAAAAACATTCAAAGGAAAAATTTATGCCTACAAATAATATTACGCAAGAATTAAATATCGGCGATCGGTTTCCGCTAACTATTAAGCGAATTGGAATCAACGGTGAAGGAATTGGTTTCTTCAAACATGTGATTGTCTTTGTTCCAAAAGCTGTCCCTGAAGATATCATCGTCTGTGAATTAACTGATATTCACGAACGATTCTTAAATGGTCGCATCCACAAGATCAGAAAACCTAGTCGTTTCAGAAATCCCGACACACCAGAATTAGCTGACGAAGTCGGTGGACTAGAATTTGCCCATATCAATTACAAAGATCAATTACATTTCAAATCAAATATTCTTCGTGAATCATTGGATAAATATAAGCCATACGCTCACGACAAATATATGATTAAACCAACAGTTGGCTCAGTTCAACAAGAAAAATATCGTAACAAAGCTCAATTTCCTATTCAAGAATTTGATGGCGAAATTCGTTGCGGACTTTACAGAACTGGAACTCAAGATTTAGTTGATTTGACTGAAATGCCTACACAAATGGACTTAACTATGAACGCTATGCGCAAAATTGTTCAAATGGTTAAAGATTTGGAAATTCCAGTCTTCAATCCTGAGAAAAAATCCGGTATTTTGAGTATGATTGTCATCCGTGAATCAGTTGAATTTAACCAACTACAAGTTACTTTCATCACACGTTCACCTAAGTTCATTAAGGAACACCAACTAATCGAAAGAATCCAAAAGGAAATTCCCGAAGTTAGTTCAATTTCTCAAAATATCAATAAAGAAGATAAAGGTGCTGTCTGGGGCGATGAAACTAAATTGCTTTGGGGTGACGAATATCTCCAAGAAGATATCAACGGCTACCTATTCAACTTTTCACCACGTGCTTTCCTACAACTAAATTCACTTCAAACTGATAAGTTGTACGATCTAGTTTCCCAGGCGCTCGAACCAAACCAACGTGACGTCCTATTGGATGCTTACTGTGGTGTCGGTACGATTGGTATCACGATGGCTAACAAGGTTAAGCAAATTTATGGTATCGAAATCATCCCTGAAGCTATCGAGGATGCTAAAGCCAATGCCAAATTAAATGAGGTCGAAAATGCCGAATATTACGTCGGTTCAGCCGATGAAATTTATCCTAAATTGTTGGAAGATGGCAAGGCAGTCAACGCTGTCGTTGTTGATCCTCCACGTACTGGCCTAGATAACAAATTGATTGCTGCCTTGAATCGTAACCCAGTTAACAAATTGGTTTATGTTTCATGTAACCCATCAACTTTGGCAAAAGACTTGGTAACATTGACTAAAGAATACCGTGTTATCTACTTACAACCAGTTGATATGTTCCCACAAACTCCACATGTTGAAACGATTGTTAAATTAGTTAGAAGATAAATTTTATCCTTCTAATATTACATTACGTAAAAAAATGGACCATCAAAGATTTTTATATCTTTGATGGTCCATTTCTTATTACAGACTTACCGCATTTTTATACCAGTAATTTGAGCCAACTTATCAACAAGCTTATTTTGAAGCTCGGTATTATCAACTCGTTCATCATATTTAGAAAGTTTACTATGATAGTAATAATTTCCTGAAGTTAAAGCCTGTTTATCATCACCACTTGCCAACCAAACTTGACCTTGATACCCACCTTCCAAGCTATCATTGGCTCCAGAACCACCCATTCTTGTAGGCACCCATCCAGGATCAATCGAGTTAACAATAACCTCTGGATGCTTTCGTTCCACGGCTTTAGCAATCAACAAAACTGCTAATTTAGACCCCGAATAATCAAGGTCATCTAATTTATTTACATCCAACCTAGAACCAACGTGCATCCCTGAAGAAATATAAATCAGTCGTTTAGGCAGATCAATCAAATTCGTTAGCATATAAGGGGCAACAACGTTAACTGCCAAAGTTTGACTACTGTCATTAGTATAAACACCAGCATTATGGATAATAACATCGAATGGACCTAGCTTATTGACTTGCTGAGCAATGGATTTTACGTCCTCAATCTTGGATAAGTCGCCAATAACTACATCAGATGCTTGCGGGTTAAACTTCAAAGCATCCTCGGCACGTTTCTTATTACGAGCATGCAGTACAACGTCATTTTCTTTTGCCAACAAACTCTTAGCTGTTAATGCTCCTAGTCCTGTAGATGAACCAGTAATGAATATTTTCATCGAATGACCTCCCGATTGGTTAGTTAATTTATAGAGATTATCTTATACTAATTAAACTAAAAAGTGATATAAAACAGACCACCAAAGATATTAGAAAATCTTTGGTGGTCTGTTTTGATTTTGTTTTCTAAATAGTTGTTGCACCACTGATAAGCTTAACTGGCAAAGTATAATTACTTTCCAACACACACTCTGGATTATCAATTCGTCTCAATAACAAATCAATCATCATTGTGACAATATCAACAATTGGCTGCATGATTGTGGTCAATTCAGGATGATAATTTTGAATAAAATCAGTCCCATCATAACCAATTAATTTTAATTCTTCCGGAATCCTGATTCCCAATTCTCTAGCTTGTTGCATAACTAACAGAGCAGTTAAATCGTCGGTACAGAATATTCCATCGGATTCTTTTTTTGCCAACAATTCTTTAATTTTCAAACCTTTAATATTGGGTGAAGAACTGAACGGTATTTCTAAAAGTTTGAAGTCCAAATCTTGTTTATCAAGTACTTCCTTAAATCCACTCAACCGATTATTCGTTGGACTGTTGGGACGATTTGCTCCGGTAATAATTTGTAGCTTCTTACTGCCAGCAGCTAACAAGGATTGAGCTGCTAACTGACCACCATGATAATTATCTGAACTGACAATTGGAATTGTTTCCGACAAATAACGGTCAAATGAAATGATTGGCAAACCGACTTTTTGATATTCCTCAATATTCAAATTGTGCGATCCAGCAATGATTCCATCAACACGATTAGCCATCAGCATTCTTAAATAGGCTCGTTCTTTTTCGGCATCGTTACCAGCATTACAAAGAATAATTCGAAAGCCCTTCTTGAACAGTTGATCTTCAATCTCTTGAACCATTTGACCGAAAAAAGGATTTCCCACACCAGGTAGAATAACCCCAATTAATTGAGTCTTCTTCCCCTTTAAAGAGCGTGCCAAACTATTAGGCTGATAATTTAGCTCTTTCATTGCCGCAAAAACCTTTGTCTTAGTTTTTTCTGACAAAGAGCCATAATTATTGATTACTCGCGAAACAGTTGTGGACGAAACTCCGGCTATCTTTGCAATATCATCTAACGTCGCCATACCTTACCTCATTAATAAATCTTCTCTAATTGAACCTTTTGCAGCTGAATATTGTTTGAAGTAACTGAGAAATGTTTTCCTTTAGGGAATACACGACCAGTAACGACTTTTTTTCCACCATTGATATATAATTCAAAAACAGTATTATCAAAATACAATTCAGCTGTGATTGCACCTTGACCAACATTTGTTTCACGGACAGTTCCATAATCAACAGCCACTTCCATACCTGCATTAGTTCGATTTACTAATATCTTACCATTTGTTGCATCAAGCTGAATTTGTAATTCTTCCCCATTATCAGTTTTTAAAGAAACTTGTCCACGTTTATTGGCAGAAACATTCATTGAAACTTTTGCCTGTGGTGTAATTTCTGAAGTGGTAATTTCATTCTTAACTAATTGGTCATTTTCGACTACTGGTAATTGATAAAGCTCATTATCCTCAAGATGTAATTCTTTAACGAGACTATAGCAATTAGCCCATCCCTCAATATCAGATGGATATGTCGTATCTGGCAATCCAATCCAACTAACTGCCAAAGCTCGACCATCAGGAGCATTGAATCCCTCAGTCGCATAAACATCAAAACCCTCATCCAAATTTTTGATTTCAGACGGCTCAATAAATTCAAAATTTTTCCAATCAAAGTCTTTACCAACAATATAAGCGTTTGGATAAATATTTTGATACTTCAAAACATCTTTCGAAATCCCTTGTGGACAGAAAATCAATACGGGTTGTCCGTCAACAAATACTAAATTAGGACATTCAACCATGTAACCCATCTTTTGGTCAGTAAATTTCAGTTCCGTCTTATATCGCCAAGGACCAGACACTGCATCAGCTTGATACACTAACACATGGCCGGTATCGTCTGTCTTTCGAGCCCCTATCAAGCAATAGTATTTGTCATCGTGCTTCAAAATCTGAGGGTCACGGAAATGATCTGTAAATCCAACTCTAGGTTCCTCAATCAATGGCGTAGAAATTTTGGTTAATTTATTCTCAGAGTCCATCCATGCGCCATCTTGTTTAGGATGACGTACCCAATTTTGGTCACGCACATTGCCGGTATACATTAGAAAGAGTTTATCATCGACAGGAATCGCTGAACCTGAATAAGCACCGTGGCTATCTTGTTTATCGCCTGGTAATAGTAGTGGACCATGATCTTGCCAATGCACCAAATCATCTGAAGTTAGATGAGTCCAATTCTTTAAACCATGAACTGGTCCAAAAGGAAATGATTGATAAAACAAATGCCACTGACCATTAAAGTAAGAAAAACCATTTGGGTCATTCAACAAACCAGTTGATGGTTGAATATGATAACCAAGTCTCCAATGAGATGAGGCAATTTTTTGCTTAATATCTTTAATCTGTTGATCAGACCAATCTTTATATGGTAAATACCTTAATTTGGTTGTCCATTGTGTAATCATTTTCTTAACTCATACTTTCCTTGAATAACTGTATTGTAACTTCTTTAATAGATAAATGTCAATCGTATGACATTATTAAAAATCAAGTTGGCATAGTTCATTAAGCGATTACATTAAAATTCTAGATTTTATTTTGTTAAACGTTTGACAATTTTAAAAATGCATGTATTATTAAGTTATCGAAACGCTTACATTGATTTTGGAGGGGATATATATGAATCACGAACAAGTTGCGGATCGAGTTATCAAATATGTGGGTAAGGACAATTTAATTGCCGCTGCTCACTGTGCGACTCGATTAAGATTGGTAGTAAAAGACGAAAAGAAAATTGATCAAAAGGGTCTCGATAATGATGACGACGTCAAAGGTACTTTTAGTATCAATGGTCAATATCAAATCATTATCGGACCCGGAGATGTTGATAAAGTTTACGATTTCTTAATTCAAAAAACTGGTCTCAAAGGTGTTACACCCGATGACCTCAAGAATTTGGCTTCAAATGGTAAAAAAGACAACCCAATTATGGCTTTTGTAAAAGTTCTTTCTGATATTTTTGTTCCTTTAATTCCTGCCCTAGTTGCCGGTGGTCTATTGATGGCCTTGAACAATGTCTTAACTTCACAAAATTTATTTGGACCATTATCAGTCGTTCAAATGTACCCTGGTATGAAAGGTGTTGCCGAATTAATTAACCTTTTGGCCTCAGCTCCATTTACCTTCATGCCTGTTCTAATTGGTTTCTCAGCCACAAAACGTTTTGGTGGTAATCCTTATCTAGGTGCTGCTATTGGTATGGCAATGGTTATGCCTGCTTTAGTTAATGGCTACGATGTTGCTAATGTTATGGCTGCTGGCAAGATGACTTACTGGAACATCTTTGGTATGAAAGTTGCTCAAGCCGGTTATCAAGGCCAAGTTCTTCCCGTTTTAGTAGTATCTTGGATCCTAGCTAAAATCGAAAAATGGCTTCACGGTCACATGCCTGCTACACTTGATTTTATTTTTACACCTTTAATTGCCGTTATCATTACTGGTCTATTAACTTTCATCGGTGTTGGACCTATTATGAGAATCGTTTCTGACAGTTTAACTAACGGGATCGTTTGGCTATACAACACAACTGGTTTTATCGGAACTGCATTATTTGGTACTTTCTACTCACCTATTGTTATCACAGGTTTGCACCAAAGTTTCCCAGCTATCGAAACTCAACTATTAACAAACATTGCCAAGACCGGTGGAGATTTCTTCTTCCCAATCGCTTCTATGGCTAATGCAGCTCAAGGTGCTGCTTGTTTGGCAGTCTTCTTCCTTTCTAAAGACGAAAAACAAAAAGGTTTAGCATCATCAGCTGGTCTATCAGCTCTACTAGGTATTACTGAACCTGCAATCTTCGGTGTTAATTTGAAACTTCGCTACCCATTCATCTGTGCAATGATTGCTTCAGGTGTTGCATGTATCTTTATCGGTATCTTCCACGTTCTATCAAGTGCTTTGGGTGCTGCTGGTATCATTGGTTTCATCTCATTACCACCTAAGTTCTATCTACCTTTCTTCATTAGTATTGGTGTAAGTATTGCTCTAGGATTTATTTTGACATATGCTTACGGTTTGAAATTTGATAAAGTTACAACTACAAAAAAAGCCGTTAAAAATGACGACAAAATTATCGATGTTGCTGACGAAATGATTGCAGCTCCTGTTTCTGGTGAGTTAATCAACTTGTCAGACGTTAACGACCAAGTCTTCTCTGCTGAAATTATGGGTAAAGGTGCCGCTATCAAACCCAATGACAACAAAGTTTATGCAGTTGCTGATGGTACTTTAACTGTTGCTTATGAAACAAAACATGCTTACGGAATCAAAACAACTGACGGGGCCGAAATACTAATTCACTTAGGTCTTGATACAGTTAACTTGAAAGGTCAATACTTCACTTCAAACGTTAAACAAGGCGACGAAGTTAAAAAAGGTGACCTTCTCGGAACATTCGATATTGCCAAACTCAAAGAAGCTGGTTATGACACGACTGTTATGGTTGTTGTAACCAACACAATGTCATACGGCGATGTTGATAAATTAAACAAGACTTCAGTTAAATCCGGTGACGATATTGTGGCTTTAACAGAATTAACTCCTGACTACTCTGCTGCCGCAGCTGGAATTTAATAGTTTTCACCCTTCATAATCACGCTTATGACTGTCTAGTAATTAAACTGGGCAGTCTTTTTTATTTGAATTAATATTATTCAAGAAATTCGATTGAATAATGTAAAAAAAAATTGACCTGAAATATACTCAGATCAATCCCTTTTTAGCTCTCAATATCATGCCTGACGTGGTATCCAAACTCATCACTTCTGGCTGTACTCAAAGTAAATTCAATCAAATGATTCTGTAAATCGTATGTCTTACGTTTCAACAATAAACAAGGTGCCCCTTCCGGCAACCCCATCATCTTACTGTCGAACTCACTGATTACTCCCGAAGAAAAATATTCATCAGCGTAATCTACTTCCTCTTGAAAATCATCCTTGAAGACATCGTACATAGACTGATCTTGCAGCATTCCCACACTCAGAGTTGGAAAATATTTCAGTGGTAAATAACTCCGTTCAAACATCATCGGTTCATTATCAGCTAGTCGTAGACGTTCAACTTTAATAATAATTTCACCGTCCGTTAAATTCATGTTTTCGGCAAAATAAGCGTTAACTTCTTTTTTCTCAAAACTAATTATTCGAGTCGTTGGCACCCGTCCCAGTCGTCGCATCTGCTGACCAAATTTATAACAACTGCTGAGGTCACTATCAAGATTCGTTCGATTGACAAAAGTTCCTTTGCCATGAATCCGGCGAACCAAACCAATCGTTTCCAAATCAAACAAAGCTCCCCGAACCGTATTTCGGGACACTTCATATTTATCAGCCAATTGGCGCTCCGACAACAATTTAGCATTAGGTTTAAGACCCTGCACATAGCTAGTCAATTGGTTGATCAACTGTTCTTGAAGGCTAATTTTCATAAGAAATTTTCCTTTCTCGTACTTATGGATTAATTCTATTAAGTACCAAAAAAGCTTGCAACCATTTAGAATTTACAAATTGTCTTTTGTTGGTTGGGGCCGCCTCCGATTGTGAGGGATGGGCCTGCTGTGTGGAACGGCTCGAGCCAAAGAGCGGTCTCGACCCTCGATTTTGAACCTTGCACAGTTCGCAAGTTTCAAAATCGTCCTGTGCTGTAAAGGCTAAAGCCTTAACACCACTACCACTGCTGGCCCATCCCTCACAATCGAAGGCTAATGTATTTTTTACTCTAGTTTTATAGCTCTCCCAATATTTACATCCCTAACTACTGGTAAATTACGATTAAATCCAATCAAATATTCATCTTCAATGGCAAACAAAAAAGACTAGATAACCCAACATTCAGGATTACCTAATCTTCTATATAAATATCTAAATTATTCAAATCAAAAAATACATTCCAACTTACAAACTGAACCAACAATTATACATTGCATATTTAAAAAAACAGAGCTGGAGGGGACGAGTGATGAAGGCCTGCTGTGCAAGTGTCGTTATGGCTTTAGCCATTACAACACCGACGAATTTGAGATTTGCGGTTTATGCAAAGCTCAAATTCGAGGTTCGAGACCGTACCTTGGCTCGAACCGGTCGCATAGCGGGCTTCATCACTCGTCCTCTCCGGCGGCATTGGCGGCATTCTTCAAACTACTCAGCCTTAGCAACAACAAAATAGTTGCCTTCAGGATCTTGGAAGTTAAACGTCAAAACACCGTTTACTTCAGTAATTTCGCCAGCACTGATCAATTCATCATGCAATCTATCGAAGTCTTTTGAGAAAAACATCAATGAAGGTACATTTTCAGCAACTTCTGGTGAATAAATTCTAATGTAGTCGCGTGGAAAAATTGATAGTTCAACTTCACTTGAAATACCAACTATCACATTTTGATAGCCACCATTCAAAGTTTGTCTGGCTACTACTTGAGCCTCAAACTCATCAGTCCAAAAGGCAACGCTCATATCAACGTCATCGACGTAAATCATAATTCTAGTTTTCATCTAAAAAGTCCTTATCCCAGACAACTCCCATCGTCTTTTCACCTGTGTGGACACTGATTGCTGGTCCTAAATGGCTCTGTGAAACTCGAGCTTCAGGGAAATTCTCTTGGAAGTCTGTTACCCACTTGTCTAACAATTCACGGTTATTTGAATCTACGACGGTGATATGCAACTTCCAATCTGGATGAGTGTCTGCGTATTTTTGAATTTCTGTTTGAATCATACGATAAGCACGACGCATAGTTCTTTCTTTGCCAATCGCATAAATTTTACCATCTTTAAAAGTTAAGAGTGGCTTCACATCTAGCAAACTTCCGATAATAGCAGAATGATTACTTAGGCGACCTGTGCGGCTGAGGTGTTTTAAGTCATTGACGGCAAAATAAATATCAGTTGAATCACGTAAATCAGACAACTGTTTAACAATTTCTTCTGGGTCAACATTCTTTTGAGCTAAGTCACCGGCCAACATTACGAGGTCAGCTTCAGCGGCACTGGCAGCCATTGAGTCGAAAGGATAAACTTTGGCTTTATCATATTCTTTAACAAACATACGCAAGTTATCCATAAATGAAGTGATTCCCAATGATAAATGGATGGAAATAATCGTATCATATCCCTCGGAAACAAGGCGGTCATAGGCTTCTTGGATTTGTCCCATTGATACTTGAGCTGTCGTTGGCAACTCTGGTTCATTGGCTAAATAGTCGTAAAATTTATCATCTGTTAATTCTTCAGTTTCTTTATACTGCTTATCTCCTAAAATTACGGTAATTGGTAAAACCGTAATGTTATATTTCTTAATTTGTTCAGGTGTTAAGTAAGATGCTGTATCAGTAACCACTGCGGTTTTCATGGCATTCTCCTCTATTTCCCGTTGCGGGCATTCATGCTTATAATGATAACATTTTATTGAAATTATTAAATCTATAGACCTTGTTTTTATTGTCAGAAAGCGCTACCATTTTGTTAACTAAACATTTACTAAATATGGAGAATGATTATGGACACTAATGAGATTTTGCAAGGCTTCAAGAAAATTTATGGCGAACCAGCAGAAAGATTATTTTTCTCACCTGGAAGAATTAATTTAATCGGTGAACATACTGACTACAACGGCGGCAATGTCTTCCCTTGTGCTATCAGTTTGGGAACATACGCAGCTTATGAAGAACGATATGACCAAACGGTTAAATTTTATTCCGATAACATCCCTGAAACTGGCGTTATAACTTTCTTCCTCGATCGACTTGAATATGACAAGGAACACGATTGGGCTAACTATCCTAAAGGTATGATTTATTTATTAATGAAGGCCGGATACAAGATTGACCATGGTTTTAACATCTACTTTAAGGGGAATTTACCTGATGGAGCTGGTCTTTCATCATCCGCTTCCATTGAATTATTGATGGGAAATATTTTGAATGACGTCTTCAATCTAGGTATCGACCAATTGGATCTCGTTAAAATGGGCCAAAAAAATGAAAATGAATATATCGGTGTTAACTCAGGAATTATGGATGAATTTGCCGTTGGTATGGGTAAAAAGGACCAAGCTATCCTACTCGATACCAACACTATGGAATATCATTATGCCCCAGTTGAATTAGGCGACCACGCTATTGTTATCATGAACACTAACAAACACCGTGCTTTAGCCGATTCTAAATATAACGAACGTCGGAGCCAATGTGAACAAGCTCTAGCTCTCTTACAAAAGAAACTAAACATTAAATCATTAGGTGAACTGTCAATCGACGATTTCGACCGTAATTCTTACCTAATCAACGACGATATTTTAATCCGTCGTGCCCGTCACGCTGTCTTTGAAAATCAAAGGACGCTCAAGGCTATCAAGTACCTCAAGGAAAACAATCTAGTTGAATTTGGAAAACTCGTTAACGCCTCTCACGTTTCACTTCACTATGATTACGAAGTTACTGGTATCGAACTTGATACACTAGTCGAAGCTGCTTGGCAACAACCTGGTGTACTTGGCGCTCGTATGGTCGGTGCTGGCTTTGGTGGTTGTGCGATTGCTTTTGTTGAAAAGAACCAAATTGACAACTTCAAACAAAATGTCGGTCAGATTTATCAGGATAAAATCGGCTACGCAGCTGACTTTTACATTGCTGAAATTTCTGATGGACCTAGTGAAATTAAAATCTCCGAGGTGGAAAAATAATGTCTTGTGTCGATAAATTTGTCGATCAAATTATTGCGTCCGATAACGATTACCAAGAACTCGACCGCATCTATTTGTTTAATCGAATCTGTGCTCTAGTTGGCGATGACAATCATCAATCAGACGATGATGTCAAAACTGCTCTAATTGAAACTGCTATTAAAAATCAAAAAATTGACGGTAGCCAAACATCTAAAGAAATTCTCAATGATCAATTGATGGATTTTGTTACGCCATTGCCTTCAAAGGTCAACGATAAATTCTGGAATCTCTATCAAAAGAGTCCTGAAAAAGCTACGAATTACTTCTATCAATTAAGTCAGACCAATGACTACATCAAAACTAAGGCTATTGCTAAAAATATTTCTTATTCCGTCAAAACAAATTACGGAGATTTGGAAATTACAATCAACCTTTCTAAACCTGAAAAAGACCCTAAAGCAATCGCTGCAGCCGGTAAACAAGTCCAAAATGGCTATCCTAAATGTCAGCTATGTATGGAAAATGAAGGCTATCTTGGTCGTTTAGGCTATCCTGCTAGAAGCAACCATCGTGTCATTCGTTTTACCCTTGGTGGTCAAACCTGGGGCTTCCAATACTCCCCTTACGCCTATTTCAGTGAACACGCTATTTTTCTAAATCGTATTCACCAACCAATGATTATCAATCAACATACTTTCAACAATTTACTCGAAATCATCCGTATCTTCCCTCAATATTTTGTCGGCAGTAACGCTGATTTGCCAATTGTTGGCGGTTCAATGCTCAGTCACGATCACTATCAAGGCGGCCGTCACGACTTTCCAATGATGAAAGCTCCAATCGAACGAGCAATCGAGATTCCAGTGGATAATGTCAAAGCTGGTATCGTAAAGTGGCCTCTATCAACCATTCGTTTAACAAGTAGTAATCCTGAAGAGTTGGTCAAAGCCGCAACCTTGATTCACGAAAATTGGATGAATTATACCGACGAAACCGTTGACGTCAGAGCTTATACAAACGAAACTCGTCACCACACAGTTACACCTATCGCCTATCGCAAAGGCGCTGACTATGTGCTTGATATCGTTTTGCGTGACAATCAAACTTCAGCCAAATATCCCGACGGAATTTTCCATCCCCATCAAGATGTCCAACACATTAAAAAAGAAAATATCGGTCTAATCGAAGTTATGGGTCGGGCAATTTTGCCAGCTCGTTTGAAGGACGAATTAAAAGAAGTCGAAAGATATCTTTTGAAACAACCAAATAAGATGGCCGCATATCACAAAACTTGGGCAGATAAGTTACAAACTAAATATGAATTTACTGACGATAATGTTTCCGAAATTGTCGACAAAGAGACTGGTTTAGTCTTTGGCAGAGTTCTCGAAGATGCTGGTGTCTTCAAGTGGAACAGCCAAGGTCAAGCCGCATTTGATAAATTCATTGAAATTCTCGAATAATGGCAACCTTACGTGATATTGCCAAAAGAGCTAACGTTTCACCAGCAACCGTTTCCCGAGTTTTAAACAACGATTTAACTCTCTCTGTCACAGATCAAACGAGAACTAACATCTTAAAAATTGCGACCGAAATGAACTATCGCAAAGCCAATCGCCGTAACACTCGTTTTCAAAAACATATTGCCTTAGTTCAATGGTATTCAGAATCCAAAGAACAAGATGATCTCTACTACATGGCTGTCCGTGAAGGTATCGAGCAACAGGCTCCCACTTATGGCTTTGAAGTCAGTCGTATTTTCCACAACGATTTATCCGAGATTCCTGCCGATATTGACGGTATCATTGCCATTGGAAAATATAGCCAAGAACAAGTGGACCAGATGACTGAAATTAGCCATAATTTAGTATTTATTGATGACGACCAATTTCCACAAGGATTCGACACGGTTATCACTGACTTCAAGTACAGCACCAAACAAGTTGTGGATTACTTTGTCGACCAAGACATTCAAGATATAGGTCTAATCTACGGTGAAGAAAAATCAACTGACAATCTGCGGACAATCCCCGACTTGCGTTATAACAATTTCAAAGATGCTATGACTAGTCACAATATTTTTCGACCCGAATTATGTTTTAAAGGCGACTTCACTAAAGGTGCTGGCTATAAACAAATGAAAAAGGCCATTCAAACCTTAGAGGACTTGCCACATGCGTTCTTCGTCACAAATGACCCAATGGCAGCTGGTGCATTAAAAGCTTTGCAAGAAGCTAACATTGCCATTCCTGACCGTGTCAGTATCTTCAGTTTCAACAACACAACGCTCGCCAGCTACGTCAATCCAGAACTAACTTCAGTTGATGTAGCAACAGTTCAAATGGGTGGCGCTGCAGTCGATCTGATGCAAGATATTTTGACTAATCCTAGACACGTCGCCAAAAGAATGGAACTGGCAACCAAGCTAGTCTTTCGCCAAAGTACACTTTAATTGCGACTGCCTGACACCCCCTATATAATGTGCTTAAAAGCATTTAAGGAGATGAAGATTATGATGGGATTTGGAAATTGTCATGCTGGATTTGGTGGCATGGGATTTATGGGCGGCGGATTCTGGTTATATGGCATTATTATTTTGCTTGCCATTATCCTAGTCGTTTATTTAATCAATAATAATCACAATAATCGTAATAAAGTTAGTGCCTTAGAAGTTTTGAATCAGGAATACGCTAAAGGCAATGTTTCTGATGATGATTATAAGAAACGTAAAGAAAACCTAAATAGTTAACTTGATAATAATAATTAGAATATAAATATTAAATGAGTTATATCACTTTTGATTGGTTCAATTGTGATATAGCTCATTTTTTGTAAAGATAACATATTACAAATATTTCATATATCTAAAATTGTTGAAATACAAATACACTTGATTCTTTTTGGATTCAGTTAATAACAATTGATTAGTCGGAAGAGCTGGGAAATATTTGTATACCAATGTAAGATTAAAAACTTTCAGTCCTAAAGAAAAATAATGTTATGATAGTTTCCATTGGAGGAATTTATTTATGGTTTGGTTATGGACACATTTAATTACTTGGCTTGTTATAGCCGTTATGATTTTATTGGTATTATTTACAAATTCTAATACGAAGATTTATGAAATGATTACTCGTGTAGGCTATATCGTTATCATCGCTACTGGTATTAAGTTGGGGTTACACGCTTGGTCAGTTGAACCTACGTTGTTGATTGTCAAAGTTATCATTGCTTTGATCTTCATTGGTTTAGTTGAAATTGCTTTTGCTCGTAAGGAACAAAAAACGCTCAACAAAACTTTAGTTTGGGCTGTGATTATTTTCTGCATCGTTACTGCCTTGATTGGTTTTGCCTTAGCTGGCTGGTATCCATTCGTTAAACATTAAAAAAGTATCTTCTGAAGTAATTTTGAGAATTACTTTGAAGATACCTTTTTTATTTCTAAATTATATTTGATTATTAAATGACATTATAAATTTAAAACCCCTAGCCACCGGATTACAGTGATGAAGACCTGCTGTGCAAGTGGAGTTAGGACTTTAGTCCTTACTCCACCGACGTATTTTGAAATTCGAGCGGTCTTATCGAAGTTCAAAATCGAGGTGCGAGACCTTGGCTCGCACCGGTCGCATAGCGGGCTTCATCACTGTAATCCGATGGCGGCAATACTCAACTTATTTTTTCCACAAGAAATTAATTAGAAGTTTATCAACTTGTTTATTTTCGTGTAATTTACTATGTTGTCCCATCTTACCTTTAATTTTCTTCTCTCTATACGACTTAGCACGTCCAGAAACTAGATACTTCAAGGATTTAGACGAAGCATTGCTAACTCGTCCATCAGAATTGGTGCCATCTTCAATATCCCCATAAATGTTCAAAACCTGTGCATTAGTTGGATAAACTTTCCGTAATTTCATCAGTTGCTTATAAGACTTATTCATCTTGTTAGGCTTGCCATTTTTAGCCAATTTCATCTGGTTGGCCTTGTCGTCTATCCCTAAAATACCGTTAAAATGACCGGCGATATCCACAACTTTATTAACTTTAGGCATCCCTTTTTTGCCAGCATTGTCCATAATGTAATAATTAATAGCCATGTTCCCCATCGAATGACCGACCAAATTAACACTCTTGAACTTATATTCTTCCTGCAAAATTTCAATCACATTCTTCGCCCATTTGGCGGCAGTATAATAATTAGTCATTTTATTATTATCAAAATTAACTTCGACAAGCGGATTTTTAGCATTCTTAGGAATCGATCCGATCAACTTCGCATAGCCATTCGGACTAACATTGACACGCACAACTTTCTTAGTCACACCAGTATCCTTAATCGCCTCGGTCATCTGCGTTTCAGCGTTAAAACTACTGCCATAACCGTGAAAAAACAAAGTCGGAGTCGAGCTTTCAACATACTTTCCAGCATGAACAGCTTGAGTATGCCGACTGAAACCAAAGAATCCACCAATCAAAATTAAAATAGCAAGAACAGTCGAAAGAATTAATCGCTTTTTTTCCATGATATTAACCTCTAAAGTTTTTATATATCCTACATAGAGTTTTTCATTAATCATTCTATAAATAAATGCATATAACAGTCATTTATTCTTAAACCCTAAAATATTAAGACGATTTATTAGAATAATAATTATATCCAAACAAACAATTAACTTAGTCTCAGGACTACAGTGATGGAGACTGCTGTGCAAGTGTCGTTATGGCTTTAGCCATTACAACACCGACGTATTTTGAAATTCGAACGGTTTTCTCGAAGTTCAAAATCGAGGCGCGAGACCTTGGCTCGCACCGGTCGCATAGCGTTCTCTATCACTAGAATCCACAGGCGGCCCATTTCAATACACCCCCATTGTATAGATAGAAAACAATCAATCCTAAGAAAAACCCTTACATTAGAAAAAATTAGATTAATTCCAATTTATTATTGACACTTACCAGTACATTAATTATGATAAATCTAATAAATTTAATTTTTCTCTAATATATTAGATTGAATTTAACAAAGGAGATATAAAATATGGCAAAAGCAGATGCAACAAAACTTGATTGGGACAATTTAGGTTTCAATTATATGGACTTACCTTACCGTTTCATCGCCCATTGGAAAGACGGCGAATGGCAAGATGCTGGATTAACAGAGGATAGCACACTTCATATCAGTGAGGCTTCAACAGTATTGCATTATGGACAAGCAGCTTTTGAAGGTATGAAAGCTTATCGTACACCGGATAACAAAATTCAATTGTTCCGTCCAGATCGTAACGCTAAACGTATGAAGGACTCATGCGAAAGACTATTGATGCCCGTTTTCCCAGAAGACAAATTCGTTGAAGCTGTAAAATCAGTTGTTAAAGCTAACGCCGATTTTGTACCTCCATATGGTAACGGAGCTACACTTTATCTTCGTCCATTGATCATTGGTACAGGTGAACAAATTGGTGTTCATGCCGCTCCAGAATACATTTTCACCGTTTTCGCTATGCCAGTTGGTAATTACTTCAAGGGTGGCCTAACACCAGTTAACTTCACTACTTCACAATACGACCGTGCTGCTCACAAAGGTACTGGTCAAAGTAAAGTCGGTGGTAACTACGCTGCCAGTCTTTACCCCGGTGCCCAAGCACACGATAATGGCTTTGCGGACTGTGTTTACCTAGACCCAATCGAACACAAGAAGATTGAAGAAGTCGGTTCAGCTAACTTCTTTGGTATCACAAAAGACAATACTTTCGTAACACCAAAATCACCTTCAATTCTACCAAGTATTACCAAGTACTCACTACTTTGGTTAGCTAAGAATCGTTTGGGACTTGACGCTGAAGAAGGCGACGTCTACATCGACCAACTAGACCGTTTCAAAGAAGCTGGCGCCTGTGGTACTGCCGCTGTTATCTCACCTATCGGTGGCTTGGAACATAACGGCAATTTACACGTCTTCTACAGTGAAACTGAAGTTGGACCCGTTACAAAGAAACTTTACGATACATTGACAGGTATCCAATTCGGTACAGTTGAAGCTCCTGAAGGCTGGATTCAGGTTGTAGAATAATTTATTAATTGGATATTTCAAATTTTAAAACAAAAAGATGGAATCCTAGTCTTAATTGACTTCGATTTCATCTTTTTTTCGTAATTTTATTAAAACCAGAGCAAAAAAATAAGCCTGACCGGGGAAGTCAGACCTATTTTTTGTTTCGTTATATTGTTGGGAAAATTAGTTGGGGAAATATTGTTTCCACGACTTAATTAATGAGGTAGCAAGATCCCGCTGACAATGTCCTCAATACCTTGGCTATGAAGAACCAAAGCTCATCACCAGTTGTATCTTACAAAGACATTGTATATTGATTAGATACCCTTTTGGAATCCGAATTCGCAAAAATATTTATCAAAAAATGGAATATTTTTTAAAATAATTAATGGTATATTTTTTATTCGCTTTTTTTCTGGTTTTATATAATTTTGTCCAAGTGAATTGAGTTTTCTCCAGAGTAGAGAGTATTCACCTGCTATGCGGACTAATCTATTTCTATAAATCAATATTAATAGACACTCAAGGTTATTTGGACTCAGGTATCATTACTTATACTTCAAATCCTAGTTGCACCTATTTTAAATTAAGATAATTAATTAAATTTCTATTATATAGAAGAAACTAAACAATCATTAAAAACTCAACATCCAAAAACACCCTAGCCGGAGAGTGCGAGTGATGGAGTCCGCTGTGAAAATGGAGTTAGGACGAGTGCACCTCTCGTTCTTACTCCATGGACGAATTTTGAGACGCGGTTTTCGGCTCAAAATCGAGGTACGAGACCTTGGCTCGGACCGGTCCCATAGCGGACTCCATCATCTCGCACTCTCCGGCGGCAGCCAAACAACACAAAAAATCCTTCATATTATTATGATTCCAACCATGATAAAATATTACAGAACGAATAATAGAAAGAGGGATTTTTACATGAAAATTTATTTTGCCAACGGTTTATTTGCCCTAGCCGACAGAATGTTTAATGAAGTAGTTGTTGATAAAATCAGAAAGATGGACGGTAACATTGAAGTCTATCTTCCCCAAGAAAATGGTGATATTAACGATAAAATGAACTACGCTGACTCAATTAAAATTGCCCAAGAAGACAATAAAGAACTCCTTTCTTCAGATTTAGTCGTAGCAATTCTTGATGGTGACACAATGGACGATGGTGTGGCCTCAGAAATTGGTGTGGCTTTCGGTAAAGAAATCCCTGTAATTGGTGTTTACACTGACCTACGTCAACATGGTTTCGAGAACCCTCAAAAGCTTGAGGCTGTAAAGGGAATCGGAGAAAATCCTTTCGCCTATATCAACAATTACACAATTGGTTTGATCAAAATGAATGGTATTATGGTCAACAATATTGATGACATGTTAGATGCCATTAAGAAATATACTGAAAAATAATTTGCATTTTTTGACTCATTTGTATTTCAGTTCAATTACGTAGCCTTTACAGTTAAGTTATAACTAATTTACAGTTGAGTTATAATCAACATTTCATGGTCTAGACGTTATATGATTACTTCCGTTGAGAAAATTAGATTTAAAATCGCGTTTCATATTCGGGGGAATCTCTTTAATGAAGATCAAAAATTTCGTAGCATCACTATTAACAGTTACATCACTTGCACTTGTCGGTGTGAGCGTACAATCACAAACTGTAGATGCCGCAACAGTTTCAATGTCAGATACTAGTAGTGTTATTTATATCGCAAATGCTAACGGAGCTACACTTTACACAACTCCAGATAGCCAAGGAAATATGAGTTTCGCCGGTGCCAGACTTCAAAACAAGACTGCATGGCGTACAAACAAGATTGCTAACGTTAATGGCGTTACATACTATCAAGTTGCCAACAACGCATGGGTAGCAGCTACAGACTCTTCAAGCACTGCTCCTGCCGTTGCCTTAGACAAAGATATGTATGTTAAAGCTAACGGTGGCGTAAACCTTTATGATGCTCCTAACGGTAGCTTTAACGGCTATTCAGTTAAGGGTGGAAACATGGTTCACGTTTACCAAAGTGAAACTGATGCCAATGGTACTACTTGGTATGATGTCGGTATGAGTCGTTGGATCAAGGGAGACTATCTCTCAAATGACAACGTTAAACAAACACTAACAATGAATGCTACAGCCTATGACCCAGCCGTTTTAGGTTCAAGCATGGGTTACAGTGGTGTTGCCGCTAACCTATCAAAATTCCCTAAGGGTACACATCTAAGAATTACAGCCAGCAATGGTCAAACATTCGACCGTGTTGTTAATGACACAGGTTACTTTGCATACAGCAACCCTAACCAATTAGACATCGCTATGCCTAATTCACAAGCATTACAATTTGGCCGTCAAAATGTTACCGTTCAAGTAATTGGCTAATAAAATATAATCGAATATCAAAAAGGATTGAATCTGTGAGGGATTCAATCCTTTTTTACTGTCCTTTTATGCCGTCTCCAGAACTGAGGGTATTCATCTGCTGCGCGGCACGGTTCGAGCCAAAGAGCGGTCTCGAACCTCGGTTGAAGCCTTTCCATAAACCGGAAAGTCTCCAACACGTCCGGTGGTGTAATGGCTAAAGCCATAACGCCACTTTCGCTGCATATGAATACTCTCAGTTCTTCCGACTAATTTGATTATATAAGTGCAATTGATTCCATTATCACTCTAAATATATATAAAATTAATCATTACTACACGATTCCAAAATAAACTGTAAATTTGATTCTTACTATAAAATATTTGAAATTTGAAACCACAGACTATATTTAATCCACTGTCCTATTACAAAAAAAACAAATCTCTTTATTATTGAAATACTTTAGCCTTCGGGTTCCAGTGATGGAGACCTGCTGTGCAAGTGTCGTTATGGCTTTAGCCATTACAACACCGACGTATTTTGAAATTCGAGTGAACTTCTCGAAGTTCAAAATCGAGGCGCGAGACCTTGGCTCGCACCGGTCGCATAGCGGTCTCCATCACTGGAACCCGAAGGCGGCATCAAAAGTAATGCACTAAAAAAGGTTCTATACTTTCTGGTATTGATGAATAATCAATACCAGTTTTTTTATGTCTTTTTCTAAGCAAAACAAAAGAACATTACTGTTCTCATGTTAGGATTTAAGCGACCAAACCCAATCCAAGGAGAG
>NZ_BTTQ01000012.1:0-63419 GCF_036246245.1 Companilactobacillus muriivasis | reverse complement strand
CTAGCACCAAGACGAAAAACCTCTTTCATTGTTTGTGTGAGAACTCCAATGATACCTGATTTTTACGTCTTGGTGTTTTTATTTTGTCATTTTTCTAAAGTGGCTAACTTGATTATAAAATTCGCCATCCAAAATTTAATATTGTTTCATAACACAAATATACTAGCCAGAGATTGCACGAAATTGAGTTGGCTGTGGTAGTGGAGTTAGGACTTTAGTCCTTACTCCACAGGGCGACTTTGGAGACTTGCCGATTCTGCAAGGTTTCAAAGCGAGGTTCGAGACCGCTCTTTGGCTCGGACCGGTCCTCATAGCAGACTCAATTTCGTGCAATCTCTGGCGGACACCACCTAATCTCCGAAAATTTCTTTTTTCAATCTCAAGGCAGTTGGTGTAGTTGCTAAGCCACCTTCGGCTGTTTCTTTAAAGATTGATGGCATTTGTTGACCAACTTTATGCATCGCTTCAACAACTTCGTCAACTGGAATAACACTCTTAATTCCGGCCAAAGCCATGTCAGCTGAAATCATTGCTTGTGAAGAACCGAGTGCATTACGTTTAACACATGGCACTTCAACTAAACCAGCCACTGGATCACAGACTAGTCCCATCATATTTTGCAAAGTAATAGAAATTGCCTCAGCAGCTTGTTGAGCTGTTCCACCTTTAGCACATACCAAAGCTGCAGATGCCATTGCGGCTGCTGAACCGACTTCTGCTTGGCAACCACCTTCGGCACCGGCAATTGACGAATTATTCGCAATTACGAGTCCAAAAGCTCCAGCTGTGAAAAGAAAGTCGACTTGTTGATCACGTGTTAAATGTAGTCTATCTCTTGTGGCAACTAGTACTCCAGCTAAGACTCCAGCACTACCAGCAGTTGGTGTGGCACATATCAATCCCATTTTGGCATTAACTTCATTGACCGCTACGGCGTTACGAACGGCTTCCAAAATTGGTTCTCCACTCAAAAAATCGCCTTTTTTAATATAAGCATCCATCAACTTAGCATCCCCACCAGTTAAACCAGTGACCGACTTAACTCCAGCAATACCTTGCTTGATAGATTTTTCCATAACTTCCAAATTACGTTCCATCTGTGAACGGATGAATTCCTTGCTACGATCAGTATTTTCCATCTCAGTTTGGATCATCAAGTCAGCAACTGAATCGTAATCGGCACTTTTTTCAACTAATTCTTTAATTGTATAAAACATCTTGTAATCCCCTATTATTCAAAATACGTTGCATTATCGACATTTGGCAAAGCTCGTAATTTTTCCAGAATTTCCGGCTTATCACGGCGTTCATCCACTTCAATAATCATGATAGCTTTCTCACCTTTAGAAGCTCGAGTAACAGTCATGGTACCAATATTGATTTTGAAATTTGAAAAGACATCGGTTACTTTGGCAATCATTCCGGCAACGTCCTGGTGAACAGTGATATAGGTTGGTGTACCGAGGCTCAAGGACATCTTGAATCCATTAATTTCGGAAATTTGGATATTCCCACCACCGATTGAAACACCAGTTACAGACAACTCATGATTGCCTTTAACTAGATTGATTTTGGCGGTATTTGGATGATCAACTTTGTCACTCTTGGGAACGAAAGCCACTTTAATACCTTGTTCGTAAGCTATTTTCAAGGAATCAGCTAGATGTTCATCATCTGGTTCCATGCCTAACAAACCACCAACAATGGCGACATCTGTTCCGTGACCACGATAAGTCTTGGCAAATGATTCATACAAATCAATCGTGATTTTATCTGGCTTTTCACCGAAAATGTCGTGGACTACTTTCCCAATTCTGGCTGCTCCGGCGGTGTGAGAACTGCTGGGTCCAACCATTACGGGTCCAATAATGTCAAAAACACTTTTAAAACGTATATCTTTCATGGTTATTACCTCTGTATTATTTGGTTGCTTAGTTATGCCATCTACAGGGATGAGAATATTCACCTGCTATGCGGACCGGTCCGAGCCACAGTGCGGTCTCGAACCTCGGTTTGAAGCCTTACCACAGACCGGTAAGTCTCCAAACACGCCCGGTGGTGTAATGGCTAAAGCCATAACGCCACACCCACAGCGGGTAAATATTCTAACCCCTTCTGACTAGTTTATTTTTTATTATTACAAATAATTAAACTAATATTTCTGAACAAACATATTAATTAAATAAAAATTGAAATAAACTTCTGGAACGGTTTATCTTCAATTACATCAGCTTTAGTTTACAATTTTTGATTCAGTTATTCAGCCTTATTTTGATATAAAGAACGACAAATATCTTTCGTCTCCATTTTTGTTATTGGGGATTTTGGGGATATTTGTCGTTTTTTCTTTTGATGGATTTATTTAAAAGGACATTTTATATCGTCTGCCATATTTTAAAGCGGTTATATAGGCAGTGGCTCTAAAACGAGTTACGCAGGCCAATTTCTTCCGCTTTGCATGGTTTCCCAAATCATCCGCAAGGTACGCGGATAATTCGTGAAACTACGCAAATGCTCGGAAATTCCCGGGCCGGCTCCACTCTCTACAAGTTGGGATCCATCTTAAATGTCAACTTCGACAACTCTGTCCCTTTAGTTACTAAATCTGCTAGGTGGGCTTTTGTTGCGTCGTTATAATGTTTAACTATTTCTTTATTTTGTTCTGTTAGATAATCTGTTAATTCTGAACCGCTCATTGTGACTGCTTTTTTATCAACTGCCGCAATCTTTCTTCTGGCCCATGATGATAATTCTTTTTGATAGTCTAAGTTTGGTTCCACGAATTCTGAATAATGTGATTCTACTACCATTGCTAAGGCTTCATACATCCAGTATGCACTCTTCAAATCTAATTTATCTGGTGTATAACTGTATGACTCGTCGATGTCATTGGCATTAGTGAAGAATGGTACGTGTGGGCAGAAACTTGGAATTCCAAAGCCTGTCCATTCAACGCCGGCTGCTCCATTTTTGTCTGAATCTCTCATTTGTAGAATGTGAGAATTGGCTGTTCTGGAAAGTGAGATGGCACGATATGTTCTCTTGTCATGGTCACTACCGCTGCCCATTGGGTCATATTTTGTTTCGTTATAATGTGATTTCAAAATATATTGGATGTCTTCAACAGCAATCTTCTTTTCGGCTTTTCTGATGAAGGGAAGTTCTGGTGATTCTGGTTCTTGTTGGATTGATGGGTTCAAATAACGTTGTGCAAACCAGACACGTGGTGTGTTGTAATGGTGATCTTGTTCAGTATCTGTTCCGAAAATGTGGCGGAAATCCCAACGGTCAAAGTCTGGGTTCAAGTCATTGTCAGAAACGAAGTCTTGAATTCCGTCAGCCCACATGTAATTTTCTGGGTCGTTAAAGTCGATATCTTGAATGGCTACTTGATTGGCAGCAACGGCATAACTGTCGTCAGGAATTCTTACGGCAACCCATTGATGTCCGGTAACAACTTCCATGTACCAAACTTCGTCTTTATCGTTGAATTGCAAACCATTACCTTCAGCGGAACCATATTTGGCAACTAAATCACCAAGATATTTAACACCATCACGAGCTGAATCAATGTATGGCAATACTAAAGTTGCTAGTGAATCTTCAGCTAAACCATCTTTAACGTATGGATCGAAGGCCAAAACTTTTTCATTAGCATAAACACTCTCAGTTGCACTCATACCAACATTTTTCTCATTAAAACCATCTTCTTCGTTAGGACCAGCGGTCTTTTGGTTCGTGCTTGGCGTAGCGGTATAACGGTAACCACTTTCTGGATAAGGTGCTGTCATATTATTGTATGGTGAAACATATGTCTCATGACGTCCAGAAACAGCTGGTTGAACGATGATACGTTTAGGTTCAATTGCCAACATACGGTCTTCATTTCTGGAAATGTAAGTTGCTCCATCCATAGAAGCTTTCTTACCTACCATAATTGATGTACAAGCTGATGCTTCAAAACGATCGAGTTCTGTCATTTTTATCCCCCAATTAAAAATTTCTTTATATCATTTATGATACTCGTTCCTCTATTTCAAGGACAACCCTATCCGACAAAATGGTCAATATTAGTGGCAACTCGTTCGAGGTCAACATTACCGCCGGAAACTAAAGCCACTACTCGCTTATTTTCTAACCAGCAAGAATCAATTTTGTGTGCTTCCAAGGCAGCAGTTGGCAAAGCGCCAGCTCCTTCAGCCACAACTTTCGCCCGTTGCAACAAGTCTTTCATCGCTGTGGCTATTTCTTCTTCACTGACCAAAACCATCTCATCCACTAAGTGCTTAGTAATTGGAAAAGTTATTTGTCCGGGTGTAGCGACTGCAGTTCCATCTGCCAAAGTTTTATCAACGCCAAATGTCGTAATTTCATTAGCACGATATGAAGCTGTCATCCCATGAACATTTTCCGACTGCACACCAATCAAGTGAATCTGTGGATTAATAGTCTTGATAGCTGTTGCAATTCCCGAAATCAAACCGCCACCGCCAACTGGCACAATGACCGTGTCGACATCCTCCAATTGATCCAAAATTTCCAAACCAATCGAACCTTGTCCCGCAATCACATCTACATCATCGTATGGGTCAACAATTGTATAACCTTTTTCAGCAGCCTCTTCTTCCATAAATTGGTGAGCTTCATCAAACGTATCGCCATGCAAAACTACTTGAGCACCATAACCAGCTGTAGCTTGTTGCTTAGCCAAAGGAGCCCCGTGTGGCATAACGACAAT
The DNA here is from genome assembly GCF_036246245.1 of Companilactobacillus muriivasis. Lineage (NCBI taxonomy): Bacteria > Bacillati > Bacillota > Bacilli > Lactobacillales > Lactobacillaceae > Companilactobacillus > Companilactobacillus muriivasis. The sequence continues at coordinate 58,681 of NZ_BTTQ01000012.1, read as the reverse complement.
TGACTTAATACCCAATAATTTAGAAGTTAGCGCAACTCCCTGGGCATGATTTCCAGCCGAAGCAGTGATAACACCACGTTCTTTTTCCAATTTGCTCAAATGATTAATCTTGTTAAAGGCACCACGAAACTTAAAAGAGCCAGTCAGCTGCATATTCTCAAGTTTCAAATAGACCTCCCCACCAGTCACATCCCGACTCAAGAACATCGACTGAATCAACGGCGTCACCCGACCAACCTGATGAATCAAGTGAGCAGCTTTTTTAATATCGTGAATCGTTACCGGATTCTGAAAACGTGGCATTGCATTTAAATCTTCGACAGTCATCAAAACGTCCACCTCCAAATTTATTTCATTTTCATGGTAACGCTTACATTTAGCTAAAACAACACATTTTTGTGATTCTTATCACATTTATTTTTGCCTGTTTACTGGGGTTAAACAGGTGTATTCAGAAGCTACTACACTTAATTTTCATGAAAATTGTTTTGCGTTTTACAACTCCGGAGTAGAGAGTATTCACCTGCTCTTCCGTCTAATCTATTGATATTAAATTTAATCATCATAAATAATTTCTGACACCAATTTACTAACATGTGATTAAAACATCGAATTTATAACAAAACTAGCCTCCGGTTGCCAGAAATGTAGTACCGCTGTGAAAGTGGCGTTATGGCTTTAGCCATTACACCACGGACGAGTTTGGAGACTCGCGGTTCATGCGAGGCTTCAAATCGAGACTTGAGACCTTGGCTCAAGTCGGTCCCACAAGCGGGTATCTACATTTCTGGCAACCGGAGGCGGCATATTTCAAGAACAAAAAAGAAGCCCATTTTTAGTGAGCTTCCACAGTTTCTAAATTGTTTAAATTGGCACCATTTGTTTTGATGACGCGTTGCAGCCACCAATAGCTTTTTTTAGGTACCCGTTGCATATCTTTCAAATAATGATTAGTCCGGTTAACATAAACCGTTCCATAACGCTTATCCATATTGCCGCTTGAACTAGGAATATCAATCAATCCCCAACCCAAGTAACCCAAAACTTCCACGCCATCTTCCCAAACAGCATCTTTCATTGCTTGGATATGGTCACGCATGTAATTAATACGATAGTCGTCTTGAATTTCTTTACCATCGTAAACTTCACGAACACCCAAACCATTTTCGATTGGAAACATTGGTAGGCAATATTCGTTGTAAACTTTGGTCAAAACATCCCTGAATCCGAGTGGATCAATTTGCCAGCCAAATTCTGACGTTTGTAAAAATGGATTTTCTTGCGCGCCATAATCCAAATATTGATTAGGCACTGTCCCATCAGGAACCTTGGCAGAGTTGATAGTTTCACTGCGATAATAGCTGAACGCTAGAAAGTCTGATGATACCTGAATTAAAATTTCATCATCATTTAATTGATAATCCATTTCAATCTTATGATTTTTAACATATGTCATAACTTCATGTGAATAACGACCGTAAACAAAGGAATCCAACAGATTGCGATTCAGAAATTCATTTATCTGACGAGCATATAAGACATCTTTGGGATTAGGTGAAGCTGGATAGACTTCGGTATAAGCCAACATTCCACCTATTAAACAATCAGTTTTCTCATGAATATAATTGGCAACACCCGCGTGCGCTAACATAACGTGATGGCTGATTTGATACATTTCATCAACTGTCTTGTCGCCTTTCATGTATCCTGAAATTTTAAATGCTTCGGTCGTGTGATACAAATTCTGTTCATTGAAAGTAATCCAATATTTTACACGGTCGCCAAAGCGTTTAACCATTTCAGTTCCGTATCTGACAAAGGCGCTGACGACTGGACGAGATAGAAAGCCATTATATTTTTCAGCTAAATTCAGTGGCATATCAAAGTGATACAAACAAATCATCGGCGTGATATTACGTTTCAACAGAGCATCAATCAATTTGTTGTAAAACTCGATTCCTGCTTCATTGAAGTTGCCATCACCTTCAGGATCAACACGACTCCAAGAAATCTGGAAACGATAAAAATTCATTCCCTGATTAGCCATCAAATTGAAATCTTCTTCATAACGATGATATTCATCAATCGCATCATGCCAATCCGAAGTATCAGCGGTTGCCTTTTTGATGTCATAAACTGATTTACCTTTACCATCCACATTCCAGGCACCCTCAGTTTGCATACTGGATGTTGAGTTTCCCCAAAAGAAATTCTCTGGCAATTTTTTATTCATCATTATCCACCTCATCCTCTCATATGAATACGTTTTCAGCATACCACAAAAGCAGTTAATGTAAACGTCCAATATAATATAAGTATATACTTTTAAATAAAACGAAAATCGTACATTTTTAATGCTACACTATTAATGATATAAGTTAGGGGGCTATCTGTTAATGGCATACAAGTACAAAGAAGTTGCAAATACGCTAAGGCATCAAATTCAAACCGGACGGTACGCCCCAGGTGAATTGATGCCCGATCAAAATCAAATTGCAAAAAAGTTTAATACCACTAGAATCACGGTCCACAAGGCTTTACAGCTTTTGATGGTTGAAGGTATGGTGTATTCCAAACGTGGTTCTGGAACATACGTCCGCAAAGATTATGTTGCCGACAATCACAGCGATGACCGCTTTGGACGTGTTTCGCCAATCGACAAACCCCTTGGTGCAACGAAAACTAATAAAGGTAAAACTGTTACCAGTAAAGTTTTGGAATTATCAGCACGCATCCCTACTAAAGATGAAGCTGATAAGTTGATTATCCAGCCAACTGAGCCAGTCTATGTAATTCGCCGTGTTCGTTACGTTAATGGTAAAATTTTTGCCTATGAACACACCATTATGCCAACAGCTATTACCACTTTAACTGAAGACATTTTGGAAAAATCAATCTATAACCATCTTGAAAAAGAAGGTCTACGAATTGAAGGAACCCATCGAATCATCCGGGCCGACAAAGCTGACCAAACTGACGTTGATACCGGAATTGCTCAAGAATTAGGTGAACCAGTTTTAATAATCAACCAATTGAGCTATCTTGATGATGGACAACCATTTGAAATTGCCGAATCACGTTTTCCTTATCAAAGCAGCCGTTTAACAGCTGACATAACATTATAAAAAATGACATCCCGTTTTTAGGATGTCATTTTTTATTTATTCTTTTAAAGTTGTTGTCTCGGGAGCTAATAAGATTCATCTACCCAACTAATTTATTTCATGGATAGATGTTAGAAAATCTGGAATGTTTAATGATAGTTCAATGTTTCCTAATAACCAATCGACATAAAAGAGTCGGAAGAGCTGAGAAATATTCACCAGCTATGAGAGTGGCGTTACGGCTTTAGCCGTTACCCCACCAGGCGAGTTGGAGACTTTCCGGTCTTTGGAAAGGCTTCAACCGAGGTTCGAGACCGCAGGCTCGGACCGTTCCGCATAGCAGGCGAAATATTTCTCAGCTCTGGAGACGGAAAATCTTAATATGTATTATTCGTATAATGCATAGTATCTAAGCCAAATGTATCGTAATTTATATCATCTGGATCTTTGAAGAACGCCTTATTCTTTGCGTTCAACCTAGTTTCAGTATTATCCAATGTTTGTGCTGATAGGCCTAAGTTGGCTCTTAAATCATCTGATGCATTTTGCATTGTTGATGTTGGCAATACTTGATATGAACTTTCGTTAATCCAAGCTGTTTTTCCTTGAATTTGATTGAAGTCCATTGACTTCGAACTGCCATGGTACTTCAATATTATTTGGTCGATTTCAGATGTTGTTAAATCAGTACTGATATCGTTACCCAACGTTTTGATTAAATCTGGAATTTTCATTAAATACTTGGGTTGTTCCAATTTTTTGACAACTGCTCGTAATACTTGTTGCTGACGAATTTGACGACCATAATCTCCTCGTGGATCTTGATAACGCATTCGAGCATACGTCAAAGCTTCTTTACCATTCAAATGATGTGTCCCTTTAGGAACTGTTACGCCGTCAAACGAAACATTCATAGGACTTTTGACAGTCACACCGCCAACAAAATCAACGGTTCTTTCCAAAGCCTGCATGTTGATAGCCACGTGATAATCCACTGGTACTCCTAACATACTGCCAACCGTATTTTTGGCCATTTTAGACAAACCAATGTTATAAGCTGCGTTAATTTTCTGAACATTTTTCGTTTTATCGCCGACCATTTCAGCTAAAGCATCTCGAGGGATTGAATAAGCCACGGTCTTTTGTTTCTTGGGATTCAAAGTTAATAACATCATCGTGTCAGAATTACCACGGTCAACTCGTCCATCGGTTCCGGTATCAGCCCCTAATAGCAAGATTGAGAAAGGTTTGCCCTGCTCAATTTTTTGAGAAACACTATTCTTATTTGTATTCAAAGAATTCAGCGAATCTTGAGTTCGGTAAACAAATATTCCAGCGAATGCTAGAACGATAACTAAAAGCACACCGATTATAATAGAAATTATTTTTAATTTTTTCATTTTTTATATCCTATATTTTGATATTTTCAATTATAAAGCGAGTTACCAGCTGTCTGCAAATTTTTGAGAGACAAATTTTAATAATGTCGCTTTCAAAAATTGAACCATAATGGTACGCTCAACCTAGAAAATCTTTTAAGGGGAAGTGTTATTTATCATGCCAGAATTAGCTGACGCATTGGTAATTGTAGACATGCAAAGGGGTCTACAATACAGCTACAATTTTGATGGATTAATTCACAGCATCAACGACCGCATCTTTAATTATCGCCAAGACAATTTGCCAATTATTTTTATTCAACATAATGATCAGGACCTTGTACGTGGCAGTGAAGCCTGGAATTTATCAGGAAAATTGGACAAACAAAAAGAAGACATCGTGGTGGAAAAGACCCATCCTAATGCCTTCTATCAAACTAATTTAAATAAAATTTTAATGCAAAAAGGGATTCGTTCAATTGAACTTTGTGGTGCCCAAACTGAATATTGCTGTAACGCTACAATCGTTATGGCTCATGGCCTTGGCTATAAAATCATCATGGGACACGATATGACGACTACCTTTGACAATGATTATATGATTGCTGAAGATACGATTTCATTCTTCGAAAACATCTGGGACCAACGTTTCCTAACAATTCAATAAAAAGTAAAAAAGTCGCAGCCGCGGCTTTTTGTTTTGAAAGAAATTAAGCATATGTAGCAGAACTGTGAATCAATTCGTATCCGTTCAAATTCAATGTTCCCAATAGATGATTGATAATTTTGTCCGGATAGATGCCATCAATCTTATAAGCTAGATAATATTTCGACTGATCATCAGATGCAATCCAACGTCCAATCTTTGCTAATTCTGGATAAGCCTTTGGGTCAAAGTCAACTGAGCGTCCAAAATCGATTGTGATAATTTCACCTTCAAACCAGCTGATATATTTAAGCGTTCCAGGTAATTTAGACATTTGCTACCATCCCTTTTGTATATATTTGAAACCGTTTTCTCTCGTCAAATATACCACCTTTTTGATGTGAAATGAGGCCCTTTTTGAAACTAAGGAATTTTTTTGTTGCCGCCTCCAGTTGTCAGAAATATAGTCTCGCTATGGGGACCGGTGAGAGCCAAGGTCTCTCACCTCGATTTGAATCCTTGCACAGCCCGCAAGTATCCAAACTCGCCCCGTGGTGTAATGGCTAAAGCCATAACGCCACCTTCATAGCGTGACTATATTTCTGACAACTTCCGGCTCATGTTTTGATAACTTGATAATTAATTAAATTTCATTCAATCAATAGCTTTGTTATTTGTATAAATACAAAAGGTTTCGGAATGTATTAAATGATTCAAATTATTTATCACTCTAGAAAACAAAAAAAGCCAGACACCCCATATTTGGAATTGTCTGACCCTTAATATCTTAAACTAACGGTTAAATAATTTAGCAACAATTACAGCTGCCCAAAACAAAAAAAATAGCCGGAGGGGACAAGTGATAAAGACCTGCTGTGCAAGTGGAGTTAGGGATTTATCCCTTACTCCACCGACGTATTTTGAAATTCGAGCGATTTTCTCGAAGTTCAAAATCGAGGCGCGAGACCTTGGCTCGCACCGGTCGCATAGCGGTCTTTTATCACTTGCCCCCTCCGGCGGCAGTGAAAAAACTAATCCATATACTTCTCTAGTTCCATACGGAATTTAGCTTCTGGTTGATAACCAACCATACGTCCGACAACATTACCATCTTTCTTAATGATAAATGTTGGGATTCCCTGAATACCAAAGTTGTTAGGTGTCTCTGGGTTGTGATCCACGTTCATTGAAGTAAACTTAATCTTGTCACCCAATTCATCAGTTGATGATAGCTTCTCCAAAATTGGGTTCATCATTTTACATGGGGGACACCAATCTGCATTAAAATCGGTAATAACTAGTCCTTTTTCTGTTTCGTCATTGAATGTCTTATCTGAAATTTCTGTAATATTAGCCATCATTCAAATCTCCTTCTCATTTCTATGTAAAATAATATACCCCCTAGGGTAAATGAAAGCAAATATTTTGATTCTAAGGCCTTTTCACAAAAAATAAATCAATTATTTGCTACCCTGTACCCGCATGGGTATAATTGGAACAATAAAACAAATTTGGGAGGTAAACATGTCTCAAACACCTGAAGAATCAGCCGCTGCAGCTAAAAAAATCACTAGCCGTTTGAAACGTTCACGTGGTCAACTTGATGCCGTGCTCAGAATGATGGACGACGACAAGCCATGTGACGACGTTTTAATGCAACTGTCAGCCGTAAAGTCTAGCGTTGATAAAGCAATGAAATTAGTAATCGCGCAAAATATCCGAAAAAACACCGATTGCAAAGATGCTAAACAATTGGAAGATTTACAAAAATCATTGGATCTAATGCTTAAAACTAAATAGTGAATTGAAGTATGCCGTTCCATTTCCAGAGCTGAGAGTATTCATCTGCTGCGCGGCACGATTCGAGCCAAAGTACGGTCTCGAATCTCGGTTGAAGCCTTTCCAAAGACCGGAAAGTCTCCAACTCGTCCGGTGGTGTAATCGCTAAAGCGATAACGCCACTTTCGCTGCGGATGAATACTCTCAACTCTTCCAACTCTTTTATTTTTATAGATGGACAATACTAAATATTTAAATGAAATCAAAAGCCTCCAGTAATCAAATCACTCGATTATTGGAGGCTTTTTCATTTGAAGATTATTAAATAATATCAATATGATTTTAAAACAAGAGATACATTAGCCGGAGGTCGTCAGAAATATAGTTACGCTATGAAGGTGGTGTTAAGGCTTTAGCCTTTACACCACGGGGCGAGTTTGGATACTTGCCGAACTGTGGCAAGGATTCAAATCGAGATGTGAGACCTTGGCTCACATCGGTCCCCATAGTGGAACTATATTCCTGACGACCGGAGGCGGAATTAAAGCATCAATCCAACTGAATAGTGAATTGCCATTGTAATTAGACCAACGATAATATTTCTAATCATTGCTGTTTTCACAAGTCCATCACCCAACTTGGCACTCAAATATCCAGTCAATGCTACTGACAATGTAACTGCCAAAATTGTTCCGGGCCACTTAACTGCTGATGGCAACAATGTCATCGCAACTAATGGGAAAATACCACCAGAAGCTGCAGAGACTAATGAAGAAAAAGCGGCATCCCAAGGATTCATATAATGTCCTAACTGCAAGTCATATTTAACTCTAACGACTGTACCCAAGGCATCTTTTTTCATCAATTCAGAAGCAATTTCATTGGCAGTTGCTTGTGTAACGCCACGTTCAACGTAGTATTTGGCAATCACTGCTAATTCAGACGGATAATCACTTTTTATCAACTCACGTTCTTTTTCAATTGCAGCTCTTTCGGTATCTTTTTGAGAGCTAACTGAAGCATATTCTCCAGAAGCCATTGAAAAAGCACATGCTAAGAGGTCAGATAGACCTGCGATAAATATTACGAATTGGTTGGTCGTGGCTACAGCAACTGAAAATAGCACTCCGACAACTGTTAAAATACCATCATTTGAACCTAGAACGCCTGCACGAAGGGTATTAGAACGTTCAGCCATTGTCTTCTTTTGTTTCTTTGGTTTAGAAACTGTCATAGATTTCATCCTTCTCACTCCCTTAATGTGCAAACAGCGAACCGATCGCATAAGTTACAAACATTGTTAATAGTCCGGAAACTACATTTCTGATGACTGCCTTTAAACGGTTAGCACCACCCAAAACAGCTGCTGTATAACCAGTAATCGTCAATGCGATAATAACTGCAATCACAGTTGCTATCATTTTGACGTCCTGGGGAAACATCGTAATTGAAACTAATGGCAAAATCGATCCCGTTGGAAAGGAAATCATTGAAGCCATTGCAGCCGCAATTGCACTAGTTTTCTCTTTAGGATTAAAGCCATAACGTTCACGAACGGCAACATCCAATGGATCTTTACTCAACATTTCTGAAGTAGCCTGAGTTGCCAATTCATTGGAAATCCCAGTTGCTTGGTATTTATCACGAATAAAGCTGAATTCGTTGTCATAATTACCATCTAACGCTGCGGACTCTTTTTCCAGAGCACGTTTTTCAGAGTCACGTTGCGTGCTGACAGATACCCACTCACCCATTGCCATTGAAATAGTTCCGGCTAACATTCCGGCAATTCCGGCTAGAAAAATGGCATGATTATTACTTTGAGCACTAGCAACTCCGACAACGATTCCGGCAACTGAAACGATTCCGTCGTTAGCTCCCATGACACTGGCACGCATTACATTGATTTTTTCGGCCAAGCTACGTTGTTTCTTTTCTTTGGTCATGTTTCCTCACTCCTTAACTATCTATTACTTTGGAATGGTTCTTACTTAGTAACGAGTTCATAATAACCCTAGTTTTCTGAAAAGTAAACAAATTACTGTTTTTGATGAAAAAAGGTAGTTTATTTGGAATTGTCTTACGTTTAGTAATATAATTAACCTGTAATGATTCTCATATAGAAAGGAAGATTGCTCATGGCTAGTAACGCTGTAATGGAAGAAACACTACAAGTTCTAAAGGACCATAAGTTGCGAGTTACGCCACAACGACACATTATTTTGGCCTATTTAGTTAGCCATCATAATCACCCTACTGTGGAGACAATTCGTGATGCCCTCAGCAAGGAATTGCCTAATATCGGGTCATCTACGATTTATAATACTCTGAACACTTTTGTTGACCATCATTTAGTTGTGGAATTGCAAAACGGTGACGGCAGTACTCACTATGATTACTTCGGTTCACCCCACTATCACGCCATTTGTACCAATTGTGGACGAATTGTAGACGTTACGTATCCTGGTTTCAGCGATACTGAAAAGAGTCTTGAAGAAAAGACTGCTGAGATTTCTGGATATATGATTTCTGGAAATCACATGGAGGTCTACGGTCTCTGCCCTGAATGTCAAATCAAACTAGGTATAAAAAATGAATAAAAGTATTTACTTCCTATGTAGCGGCAATTCTTGTCGTGGTCAAATCGCCAAGGGATACGCTAAAAAATATTTGCCAAATTGGACAATTGAAAGTGCGGGCGTGCGCGCGGAAGATCTTGATCCAAAGGCAGTAAAAGTTATGGCAGATGATGGTATCGATATTTCACAACAGACGTCAAAAAAGATTGACGATCTCTTTCTCAATCATGCGACTGTAGTCATCACTTTAAGTGGTGAAGCACGTGATAAAAATGTCCTACCTTCAACTGCTCGTTGGTTGCATTGGCCTATTAACGACCCAACCCTAACGACCGGTAGTGAAAGTGAAGAAATTCAAGCATATCGTGATGTACGTGACGATATTAAACAACATATTATTGAATTAACAGACAATATTGATAAGTTATAGACGCCGTTTCCAGAGCTGAGAGTATTCATCAGCTCTTCCAACTAATTTATTTTTTTGATGTAGGAATATTCCAAACTATTTAAATAAATTATTACCATGGCTGTTACAGCACCGTTTATATCAAATTTTCATTTTTAAATATTTAGAATAACAAAGAGTTGAACCCACCTGATTACTTCAGATGTGATTCAACTCTTTTTTCATACAATTAAAAATTTCAACATCACCAAACCTAATATGAATAGCTCGAGTTAAAGAAAAAAATTAGTCGGAAGGGCTGAGAATATTTACCCGCTGTGGGTGTGGCGTTAGAGCTTTAGCTCTTACACCACCGGGCGAGTTTGGAGACTTACCGGTCTTTGGTAAGGCTTCAAACAGAGGTGCGAGACCTTGGCTCGCGCCGGTCCGCATAGCAGGCAAATATTCTCAGCCCTTCCGACGGCAGCCCCCCAAATGATAAAACTTACTATTTACTTTTTTACAGCTTTAGTTTAGGGTTAAATAGTATTGTTTATCATTTAAGGAGAGAACACAATGAATTTTAAGAAACAAAAAGCTTTAGGAATCATTCTATCTTTAGCAATTTTCACTTTAATATTTTCAGGCTGCTCGAACAAGAAAGTTAAAGATACTTCACAAAAAATCAACATCGTCACGACTACAGATTTTTACGCTGAGGTCGCTCAGAAAGTTGTTGGTAATAAAGGAAACGTTTCTTCTATTATTAATAATCCGGCAATTGATCCTCACGATTATGAACCAACTACTAAAGTTGCTCAATCCGTCAGCAAAGCGAACATCACGGTTGCCAATGGTTTAGGTTATGATTCATGGATGAACAAACTTCAAAAAAATGGTACCGAAATCAAGATTGGCGAAAACGTCATGCATCAAAAGACTGGCGTTAACCCGCACATTTGGTACAATCCTGAGACCATGCCCGATTATGCTAAATATTTGGCTGACAAATTAGCTAAGAAATATCCCAAAAATAAGGCTTACTTTGAACAAAACGCTCAGGAATACATTGCCTCACTCAAGCCAGTTCAAAAAGAATTGAACCAATTAAAAGATGTGGTTAACAAGTTACCTAACAAAAATGTTTATGTCACCGAACCTGTTTTCGACTATTCAATCAAAGCTCTTGGGCTCAAAGTTACTAATCAAAAATTTGAACAAGCAATCGAAAATGGCACTGACCCTACTCCAGCCGTTATCAAATCCATGCACCAAGGAATTGAAAATAAACAGATTGCCTTGCTCGTTCTAAATAAACAAACGGACAGTAAAGTCGTCAACAATCTCGTTACATTAGCCAAGAAAAATAACATCCCTGTTTTAAGTGTCACGGAAACTTTACCTAAGGGTAAAACTTATCAACAATGGATGTTATCACAATATCAAGCTCTAAATAAGATTTTACAAAGTGAGATGAAACAATGATTGAAGCAGAGAATTTAACTAAACGATTTGGAAAGCAATTAGTTTTCAAAGAATTGAATTTTCGAATCAACGACGGTGAATTCATCAGCCTAATTGGTCCCAACGGTTCTGGTAAAACGACACTGGTCAAAATTCTAATGGGTTTGGAATCAAAAACTAGTGGCGAGTTGAACGTTGAAAAACAGACTATCGGTTACGTGCCCCAATTTCGTAATATCGACCTCGATTATCCACTCAGTATTGAGCAATTCATCCGTTTGAACCTCAAGTTTACTTTCAGTCCCAAACAACGTCAGCAAGATAACGAGCTTATCAACACTATAATGGAAAAAACTCATCTGACTGAACTCAAGAATCGGCCATTAGGATTGGCATCTGGTGGTGAAAAGCAGAAAGCATATTTGGCTCAAGCACTTTTGAACGAACCTAAGATTTTGATTCTTGATGAATCGACTGCCAGTTTGGATGTCGAGGTCAAAATGCAGCTGATGGATCTCGTCCAAGAGTTGAATCAAAAATATCAGTTAACAGTTATTTTTATAACTCATGATTACGAACTAACTAAAAAATATACGAATCGAGCATTACTTTTCAAAAATAAAACCCTGGAAGAACTTGACGTTGACCAAGTTTCTAAAAAGATGTTCGAGATGGAGGGCTAATTATGTTTGAATATGAATTTATGCGTCAGGCCTTTATTGCCAGTACCTTCATCGCAATCACCGCTGGATTAGTAGGTGTTTTCGTTGTTTCACGGAACATGTCATTCTTGTCGCACACCTTGTCAGAAATAGGTTTTGCCGGAGCAGCATTCGGAATTCTCGTGGGTATTTCACCATTAGCGGGAATGATTATTTTCACACTCGTCAGTTCCATCGCCGTTGGAAGTTTGAGCGGTGAAGCATCCCGAAGAGAAGCTTCAATCAGTGCTATATCGTCGTTATTTATCGGATTAGGAATTCTATTTCTATCTTTATCAGCACAATCAAGTAGCTATGCTACAAATATTCTCTTCGGTAGTATTGTCGGAATCAGTGCCGCAGAAGTAAAGCAATTATTGATTTTGGCAATATTCGTTATAATTATCTTTTTGATATTTTATAAACCACTTGCATTCGACTCATTCGACCACCTAGGGGCACAAGCCTCCGGATTAAAAACACGTTTATTGTCAATCGTCTTTCTAATAACCTTGGCCTTAAGTGTTAGTATCGGCGCGCAAATCGTCGGTTCACTATTAGTCTTTGTCCTACTGACACTCCCCGCCGCAACAGCTAAATACATCGTTCATTCTGTACCAAAGATGATCCTTGTTTCAGTTGGATTGTCGTTAGCCGGTGTCTGGTTGGGACTTTATCTAGCATTCGTTACCAATTGGCCAGTGACATTCTTCATTTCTACGTTTGAAGTCTTGGCATACTTTGCAGGTTTAAGTTATAAAAATTGGAAATTAACACATTAAAAAAAGCTATCACTAGAAATCAAATTTGATGATTTCTAGTGATAGCTTTTTTGACTCATTATTTTACCACTTATATTGAACTGGATTCTTAATGTACTTGTCATAGACATCACGGACGATTCCCATTTGCTCATGGGTAAATGGTGGTAGTTCTGCAGCCGTTACATTTCTTTCAATTTGTTCTGGCTTTGAAGCACCAGGAATAACTGTGCTGACACCGTTGTTCATCAAAATATAACGTAATGCCATTGGTGCTAATTTGTTACCAGCACCTAATCTTTCATCTAATTCTTGGGCAGCCTTAACACCAGTTGCGTAATCGACACCTGAGAAAGTTTCACCAGCATCAAATTCTTCACCATTTCGGTTGGTTGTTCGATGGTCATTCTTACCAAACTTCGTATCCAAAGTATATTTACCTGTCAATAAGCCGCTGGCAAGTGGTACTCTGACGATTGTTCCGACATCATGTTCCTTAGCCATTTTGAAAAAGTTATCTGCCGGACGAAGGCGGAACATGTTGTAGATGATTTCAACTGAAGAAATATTATAATCTAAAGCTTTAATACCTTCCTCAACTTTTTCAACACTGACGCCATAGTTCTTGATCAAGCCCTCTTTTTTCATCTTATCCATGGCAAAAAATACTTCTGGCTCATAGAAAACTTGAGTTGGTGGACAATGTAATAGCACATTATCTAGCGCATCAACATCTAAATTCTTTAGACAATCTTCAACGAAGCCACGAAGATTTTTTTCATTGTAACCTTCGGCAACATGCGGATCCAAGCGACGGCCAATTTTAGTTGAAACAAAGACCTTGTCTTGTTTTCCTTTAATAAATTTAGCAATGGCGCGTTGACTTTCACCATCTTGATAGACATCCGCTGTATCAAAGAAATTTACACCTTGGTCATAAGCCTCTTCCAAAGTGGCAAGCGCATCTTTTTCTGAGAATGGATCGCCCCCATTTTGAACCGAGTTGCCAAGTACCCAATGAAACTTCACTAGCATTAAAGCCAGTATTTCCAAATCTACGATATTTCATGAATATTTCTCCTGAACGTTTACTCAATTTGATAGTAGCACTTAGCCTATACTCTAAGGCAATCACTTTTTCTAAAAAAAACTGAGATTTACTTTCTCATCAAACGAACTCCCGTAATAACTGTAGCCACCAAACAAATGGCCAATGAAACCATGAATGCCACGTGCATACCGGAAATGAATAATCCCGGCTGAGATGGTATATATGAAGTAACTGTGTGCCCTGCTGTATGACTCATTGAAGAAAACAAGACAGTTGTCGCTACGGAAATACCAATAATCATTCCCAATTCACGTGCTAAAGCATTGACCCCACCGGCAATTACAAGATCTTTGACTTCAACTGAATTCATAACGATTGAATTATTTGGCGCTTGGAAAACACCATTACCAAATCCAACTAATCCAACAAAGAACATGAAAATCCACAATGGTGTTGATAGACCAACGAAAATATAGCCAATTTGACTGACTGAAATTAAAATCAAGCCAATAAATGTTAACAATTCGGGACCAATTTTATCAGAAATCGCCCCAGCAATCGGTGCCACAACAACCTGTACAATTGGAAATGTCATCAAGGCGTAACCAGCATAATTAGCTGCCAATCCTCGAGCATTTTCTAGATAGAATGGTGAAATAACATTGAAGAAAAAGTTTGCTACGAAAATTAAAAAGGCACAGAAAATACTGATCGTGAAATTAGCACTACGGAAAATTCTTAAATCTAGCACCGGAATTTCAACACGCAATTCAGTCCGAATGAACCAAATGAATGCCAATAGAGCCACCACAAACAATGTCAAAATACTTGGATGAACAAAGCCGACTTCTTGTCCTAAGAATACTCCCGCAAACAGCGTTACCATCACCAAAGCAAAGAGTGCGGAACCAGTTTTATCAATCTTTTGCTTCGACAAGGTAATATCTTTTGGCAAAATTTTCATACCTAACAAAATTGCAATAATACCAACGGGTACATTGATCAAGAAAATGTAACCCCAGTGCAAATGCGCCAAAATCAAACCACCGACACCGGGTCCAGCAATACTTCCCAATGCCACGAATGACCCAATTGTTCCCAAAGCTCGACCGCGTTCGCTGAATGGAAATACTTCAGTAATAATTCCGTTATTCGTACTCATCGTCATCGCTGCACCAACGGCCTGCAAAGCACGAGCAGCAAGCAAAAATGTTAAGCCTGAATTGAATCCACAGAGTAATGATCCAACCGTAAAGAGAATTGAACCTAGTTTGAAAATTCGAATTTTACCATAGGCATCCCCGAGTTTTCCAAATAATAATAATAGTGCACAAATAACAATTAAATAAATTGAAACGACCCATTCTGCTTGATTCATGGGAATTTTTAAATCTTTACTCATCACTGGCAAAGCAATATTGACAATACTTCCGTCCAAAGTCGACATAAAAGTAAACATACATACCGCAACTAAAATTAGCCAACGATGCTTTTGAATCTCCGGATCTTTAGCAAAGCTATCCATAAACTTAAGCTCCTTTTCTTTCCTTTAAAAGCTGTGCAATCCAGTCTATCTGAACTTGCGCACGTAAAATCTGTAACTGCTTAACTAGTAAGGCATCGTCAATATCCGCCTGAATCATGTTGTCATTGATTTCCAATCCCATTTTCAAACTTTGAAGATGCTGTAGTTTAGCCTCAGAAAAAGCCTGAAAATCTTCCAAAACAAAGACTTGTTGTTCTCGATTCAATAAATGTAAAAAATGTATCTTCATTAAAAAAGTCAATTGGGTTTGTTTATTGACGGGCGTTTTAACAGTCGCTAACTCATAAAAGTGTTTTTTGCCACTTTCAGTTATCGCTGCTAGTTTTTGAATACGCTCATTGTCCGTTGTTTCAAATTTATGATCTATCATCTTAGACCGTTCCAACTTATCCATTAATGGATACAAAGTACCGAAACTAATGGCCTGGTCATTTCCAGCAATCGTGATGAAAGCCTTTCTCAATGCATATCCAGTCATCGGATAATCCATCAACTGTCCCAAAATAAATAATTCGTACATCCTTAACACCTATCTTTCTCGTTTCCAAGCATATATCGTTTCGATATATTGTACAAGTTATTTTTTGCAGAAAAAAAGACATAATTTCAGTAAAATCAAAATTATGTCTTTAGCAAGTTTAAGCATTTAATTTTTTTGTACAGTCAGCACAGAGTCCATAAACCTCAATGGCATGACCTTCAATCGTATATCCAGGTAATTGATCAGCAAAGAATTCCATTGGACAAGCCTTGAGTTCCGTAACTTTCCCACAATTCTTACAGACAAAATGGTGATGATGACGATGTGTAAAATCACATTGATACTTCACCAAAGTCTTATCTTTTTCCTGATATTCAACTAATCCAATATCGGCAAATTCTTTCAAATTCCGATAAATCGTATTATTACTCATGCCCGGATAAAGTGAACGCATATAGTTAGCAATATCGTTGATTGACACGTATTGAACTGTAAATTTGCCCAAGAAGTCGATTAGGTCAGTTCGCTGTTTAGTTATTTTATAATTGTTTTGTTTAAGAATCTCAATTGCTTTTTCCATCTGATATCACCTTTCACTGCTGTCTCCAGAGATAAGAGTATTTCGCCTGCTATGCGGAACGGTCCGAGCCAAAGTACGGTCTCGAATCTCGGTTGAAGCCTTGCAAAACCAGCAAGTCTCCAACACGCCCGGTGGTGTAATGGCTAAAGCCATAACGCCACTTTCATAGCTGGTGAATACTCTCATCTCTTCCGACTAATTATTACTTTATCAACTAATCATTTCGGATTATTTAATATATTTGCTAAATATTCATATTATTAATGTAACCTCAAACGTGAATGAGTTTTAGCCTAACGTTTTCGCTAATTAGTAGTATAGCATAATTAGTAATTTTTACGCTTTAGTTTATTTTTTAGTTAGTATTAAGGTCTATTTACTATTATAATTACTAACAAGATTTTAATTAAATACTCTAGCCAGAGGTTATCAGTAATATAGCTAGCAGTGAAGGTGGCGTTATGGCTTTAGCCATTACTCCACGGGTCAAGTTTGGATACTTGCGAAACTTGCAAACTTCGCAAGTATTCAAATCGAGGTTCGAGACCGCACTTTGGCTCGGAACGGTTCCCACTGCAGACTATATTACTGATAACCTCCGGCGGCATAAACTTTTGGGAGATTTGTTAATGAAAAATACAATTTTAATTGTTGAAGATGAACGTAGTCTTTCCAGTTACGTCAGTAAAGAACTACAATTTGAAGATTTCGACGTCATTATCGCTAACGATGGTGCTGAAGCAATGGAACTTTATGAAAAACATCAGAATGAATTACTGTTAATTTTACTCGACTGGATGTTGCCAAAATTAGATGGTATGGAAGTACTCCGTCGAATTCGTAAGCATGATCAAGTTCCTGTCATTGTTATGACTGCTCGTGATTATATTGGTGATAAAGTTGCTGGTCTTGATAACGGCGCTGACGATTATATTACTAAACCTTTTGAGATTGAAGAACTTTTAGCACGTGTTCGGGTTATTCAAAGACGAGCTGAACATCTAACTGAACCTGATCAAACTTATCAAATTGCTGACCTAGTTTTGAATACTAAGTCACACCAAGTTACTCGTGATGATGAAAATGTTCAGTTGACGAGACGTGAATACGACCTATTGTTATTCTTCCTGCAACATGTTGGACAAGTTTTTACACGTGATGAATTGCTCGACAATGTTTGGGGTGAAGATTTTCTTGGACAACAAAATGTAGTCGATGTTTACGTTGGTTATCTGCGAAACAAGGTTGATGGCAAAAACAATCAAGCTTTGATTCAGACTATTCGTGGAGTTGGCTATTCAATCGAGGATGTGGCAGAATGACAGACACTCAAAAGTCACCGTCCTATCAAGAGTTAATCAACAGCGCCATTCGCAAACTCGTTATTATCATTACTTTATCAATTAGCGCAATAATTTTGGTTGTCGTGGGTATTCAACAGTATTCGCAAACCGTCCACGAAGCCAATGGTCAAATGATGAGCCTGTATCGGTCCAATATCGATGACATACCCGGCTTTATTCAATGGAGCAATCAGAATAATCGTCATACCAAGCAGAATACAGTCGTTCGTGTAAAAACGAATAAATCGTCAATTACTGCTGCTTCCAATCGAGCGGGTCAAGAAATTATGACGACCTCTGCCTCAAAAAAATTTATCAATCAGCGGAAAGTTTTGATTTTGCCGGGTCAACATATCGTCTATGTTCAAGGCTACGGTTTCTTCCTCTTTTATACGAGAAAAGATGCCGATACGACCTATCAACTGTGGACTAGTTTGAGCCGTTTAATCAATAGTCTTCTATTATTATTGATAATTATCAGCATCATCGTCTTTGTCACCCTAGGATTTGGAACTTGGTGGGCGCAACAATTGGCTACCAAATTGAGTGCTCCAACGATTGCTTTAGTTAAAGAAACTCGCAGCACCATCAAGGACCCCGACACTGATCAGCCAACTTTGACGGTGCCTGATAGTCCTCAAGAAATTAAGGAATTGGGTAATGCATTTAATGAATTGCTGGAAGCTCAAAATCAACGATTGCAACGTGAAAAGGACTTTGTTTCCAACGCTTCCCACGAACTGAAAACACCAATTGCAGCTATTCGTGGCAATATCAACTTAATCAAGCGCCACGGTGAAAAGCATCCCGATGTTATTCCTGAATCGCTGGGATTTATCGACGAAGAGTCCCTCCGCATGCAAAATTTGATTACCAACCTCTTACACTTATCTCGAGCTGACCGAGCCGACTTAGTTTTGGAAAAAGTTAATCTATCTGAAATTGCCGAACAAATTGGTAGCCAATATCAAAAAACTTTGGCACATGAACTGAAGTTATCAATCACATCTAACCTGAATATTTCTGGTAATGCCGACACATTGAAGCAAATTATTGTTGCATTATTGGACAATGCTAATAAGTATTCACCTGAGGACACGCCAATCACACTAGCTTTAGAGAAGGCGGCTGGCACAATAAAATTGTCAGTTAAAGATTTAGGTATGGGTATTCCTGACAATCAGAAGAAATTGATTTTCCAACGTTTTTATCGAGTTGACACATCCCACTCTACTGAAATTAAAGGTAGCGGTTTGGGATTATCCATTGTTTCTCAACTAGTTAAAATCAATAATGGTTCGATTACTGTTTTGGACAATCAACCAAAAGGTTCTATTTTTGAAGTTAGTTTCGATGAAAACGGAAACTAATCTTCGCTAAAGAGGAACCCTATCATACTTGAGATAATCAGGTATGGTAAGGTTCCTCTTTTTTATTACTTACTATTCAACTCTAAAATTAGTTCATCCATTTGTTGCTTAATCTTTTGACCAATATCAGTTTCAGCCACGAGCTTGCGTTTAACTGACTGCTCAATCACCCGTTTGGTTGAAACGACATCTTTCATTTCTTCAATCGCCTTGGCACGAGTCGTAAATGGTTCATGCGTGACCAACTGCAATCCATAAGAATTAGATAGCAAAGTGTATCCACCGATACCAGTCGTCTTATGATAAGGTTTCGACATACCGCCATCAATCACAAAAATTTTACCATTGGCTTTAATTGGAGAAGTCCCAGCTTTGACTGGCGTATGACCGTTAATTATGTGACCTTCGTTGATATCCAATCCAAATTCTTGCAACAGTTGATCCGCAAACCATTCTTCTTTTCGTAATGAATAATATGGATTCAATTTTTCAATGTGCAATTCATCATCATTGACGAAATATCGTTCAAAGGTTGTCATCTTATCCTTCCCGAATAATGGTGACATTTTTCCGGTCCATAAATACCAAATAATATCGGTATTGAAAGAATCTTCCGCGGTTGGGTGTTGCAATGCTTTGCGAATCATTTTGTCAAAATAATCGAATAATTGCTTGCCAGCATAGGATTTTCCATTAATAACTAAATCCTGTAATTGACCATTTTCATCAACCGGAATACAGCCATGCAACAATAAATTGCAATTATACTTGAGATACATCGAACCATTATCAACTAAATATTTTATATGCTTATTTAATTTTGGGGAATTAATAAATTGTTGAATCAAGTCATCAATTACAGCAGATTCTTCTGGAGTCAATGCATATGGATTTTCCATATCCACCAGTTGAAAACAGCCATCTTGTAATGGATACGATTTTCCATTCAAAATAATCGTTTTTTTATCAGGTGTTAGTTTATCCAGCAACAAACGATTCTCCATTTGAAAATCCGGATTGCGCTTGATAGCAGCCCCTTCCAACTTGAATTGCATAATGGCTGCTGCCTGTTGAACACGGTTATCCTGAATTTTATTATCAATCGAAATAACTTCTCCAGTGTCTGATTTAGGATTGAATGTCTCCAAAGGTTGATAATACTTAGTAGCCAACGCAATTACCGAGGTCAAATCAATCCCATAGGAATCTTGCAGAATGGATAAATTATCGTAACGTGCACAAATTCGCAGTAAATTTAACATGCATAATTTGGATCCGGCAACGCTACCCATCCATAAAATATCGTGATTGCCCCACTGGAAATCAAAATTTTGCCAATGACGTGCCAGATGTTCAACGATGTAATCCGGATGTGGCCCACGGTCGTAAATATCACCAATTATATGAACGTGATCGACCACCAAACGTTGAATCGAATGACATGTGGCAACGATAAAATCATCAGCTTCGTTCAAACTGACAATGCTCGTCATAATATCTTGATAATAGTATTGCTTAGTTTCAGTATTCAAATCTGCATAGAGCAGTTCTTCCGTAATATAAACAAACTCTGGAGCAATGGATTTTCTAACTTTTGAGCGCGTATACTTGTTGGCCGTATAGCGTAAAACTTCAATTAAATTGTTGAAAGTATCCATATACCATTGATTCAATTCATCAGAATCATGCATCCGTGATTTGGTTTTAGTCAGAATTTCTGATGGATAATAAATTAAAAATGCCAACTTTTTCTGACTGGCAGGAGTTAATCGACCAGTGAATAATTCAGCTATTTTTTGCTTCGTATTACCTGATCCATTCCGCATGATGTGAGCAAATTCATCATATTCACCATGAACGTCACTGACAAAAGCTTCAGTCCCTTTAGGTAAACTCAAGATTGCGGATAAATTGATGATTTCTGACTTAATTTCATTTTGATTCGTGAAATTCTTCCCCATTTCAGTGTATAGACCTTTCTTTGTAAATGATGCTTATAGGTTAATTACTAGCACATAGTTAGAACTATACCATTTAGAGAAATATATGTAAACGGTATCACAATGATTCAGGCGCCTTGTGCTATACTTAGTGCAGTTTATCAATAAATTTATAATTAATTGGGGGAACTTATAATGCTCAATTTAGCGTTACTTGCATCGCCTACTGAAGGAATAATTGTTAACATTACACTAAATATATTTATTATTTTTTCGAGTATCTTCTTACATGTTGTATCTAAAAATCCATTACATAAAACAAAAAAAAGTAATGGTCGATTAAAACTTATAAATTATAAACTTGAACACAAAAGTTGGTGGTAAGTTTGTTAATAACCATATTCACAATCACTTTTTTTATAGCAATTATCAGTGCATTCATAGCATTTACTGACTCATTTTTGCGGATAAATAAAAACTAAGGAGAAAAATATAAATGTTAACTTGGGGAACTTCGATTGCTGCAACTAATAAAACTGTAATTATCTTTATTCTCATTTATTTATTCCTTATTATATCTTTCCTATTATTAGACTGGATTTACAAACAAAACTTGAACAGAGTAAAAAAAAATAATAAAAGATTAAAGTTGATTGAATACAAGCTGAATAAGAGGGAGTGATGGTATTGCAAAGTTCATTGTTAGATTTTATTAACTCAATTCTTTTCATCGTATTTGTTATTACCGTAATCACATCATCCATTTATTTATTTTTTCAATATACGAAAGCTAGAAAGATATCTAAGGAGAATCAAAAAATATTAATAAGGATTTTCAACAAATTATATGATAAATAATCATCTAAAAAAAACAAAAAATACTGCCATTAACCAGTCATCAACAATGTAAAAGTAACAAAGTGTACACTTCAATACTCAAAGTTTTCTAATATTTATCCCAAACAAAAAATAGTTCATAAGACAAATACGATCTGCAATTCAAAAATGGAAGAAGGAAGACGAATGATTTTTTTGATTTTTATTAATTTTCTTATTATTGTGGCCTTTATATTTCTAGACATATTTTATAAACAGGCATTAAATAAAGTGAAAATAAACAACAAACGATTAAAATTCATCGAATACAAACTCAATAAAAGTAGGTGGCACGATTGAACGACTCATTATTATCTTCAATTTATTCAATTTCAATAATTGCATCCTTGGCTGTGACTCTTTTCTCATCAGTAAACCTGTTAATCAAGTACAAACAAATAAAAAGAATGAATAATGAAAATGAACAAATTTTGACGAAGCTTTTTTATAAATTACATAACGAATAATAAATAATTTATCTGATTAACTTATCTATTTGCTTTTTAAGCTATTAATAATAGAAATCCTTAATTCTTATGTTCTAAAATCTTCAATCATCGAATTTGATGATTGGAGATTTTTTTATTTTCCATAAATTCATGTCTTATCTTTATTAGATTTATAAGTATCGAATAAAACGCAAAATGAGAAAATAAATATCCACAGATAATAAAATATATGAGCCATGATAATCGAAAAGAAAATTCCAATATATATTATTACGATCAAGACTGTATTTCCAAAGCTATTCCGCAAACGTGATTTTAAATAACGCATTGTTGGGGATACATTGAAAGTTAACAATACAATCAACGATAGAAGATTTAGTAAGAGCTCATATAAAGCATTGTTCATAATTTTTTATTGACCTCGTCTACAATTTAATAAATCTAATAATATCAGTCTTATGTAAAGAAGCTGTAAATAGTAAGTAAAACATTGGTTAACATCATATCTGCGGCTTCGTCTAAAAGTCGGTAGAATCAATCCTTTATATATGCAGTGGCTCTGAAACGAGCTACGACAGGGCAACTCCTTCCGCTTTTCATGTCTTAATGAATCACACGCAAAATCGGCGTGTAATTCATTAAGACACGAAAATGCTCGGGAGCTGAACGCCCTGTCTCCGCTCTCTGTTTCGCTCTCTAAGAATTTCTTATATAAACCTTATCAAACCTAAGTAGTTGCTTAACCTATTACCTTGTAAACTATGGTTATTCAATCGAAAGGACATCGATTTAAGTAATAATCCTCCCCCCCTGATTCCACTTAAATCTGGTAAAAAAACTTATGTCAGAACTTACTGAAAGATTACAACAACAATTAATTGCTGGTGCTACTCGTCCTTTGATGCAAGACGCTAATCAACACTGGTACACCGGCAGTGAACTTAACTTAGAAGAAAATGTTTGGAAAAATTATTGGCAAAACAAAGGTATCGGTCACAACGATATCGTACTTGTCAGCTTAACTAACTCGGTTACTTATTCTTTAGCAATTCAAAGTTTGTGGGAAGTTGGCGCAATTGTTCAACCTATCAACCCCGCAACTAATGAAATTCAAATCAGTGAACTTGAAGATCAATATCATTATTCCGCAATTATCTTAGATGCAGATACAACTGAATTGGAAGTTTTAAACGACCTCTTTACTAATCACCCGCGTTTGACCACGCTCCACGAACCGGAGGTTCAAATCTTTATTCGCAATGAACATAAATCACATCCCCTAGAAACACCAGGCGATGAACAGATTGCTTTAATCATGCACACTTCGGGAACTACTGGAAAGCCCAAACGAGTTGGACTAACACATCATCAACTATTGGCTGCGGCTTTTAACGTTATCGACAGCGAAGAATTAACTGAAAAAGATAGCACTTTAATCCTGATGCCAATGTTCCACATCAATGCGATGGTAATTTCTAATTTGGCAACACGACTATCTCACGGTCAGCTACTTTTCCGACCAAAATTCAGTGCTCACCTTTTCTGGAAAGAAGTCAGTAGTGAAATGGTAACTTGGGTTTCATTGACACCGGCCATCGTTGCCATTTTATTGCAGCGCGACGAACAGTCTAGAGAAAATAGGCTTCGGTTTCTCCGGACTGCTTCAGCCCCTCTCCTCCCAAGCATTCACCAGCAGTTTAGCCAGCGTTTCAGCATCCCATTAATCGAAAGTTACGGTATGACCGAAGCTGCTAGTCAAATTGCTCAGAATCCTTTAGAAAAGCCGATTCAAAACACTGTCGGCATCATCAAAGGTACTCAGATTAGAATTTTAGATGGCAATCATCAAGAACTCGGGTCTAATGAAATCGGTGAAATTGCTTTGAAAGGTGAGCATATCATCACACATTATCTTGACCCACAACCTGAAGCATTTCATGACGGTTGGCTTTTAACTGGTGACCTTGGTTCCTTAGATGAACAAGGTTATCTGCACATGGCTGGTCGTATCAAGGAAATGATTATCCGTGGCGGTGAAAATATTAATCCCCTGGCTGTCGAAGATTGTCTGAATGATTTGAAGTTTATCCGCGAAATGGCTGTCATTGGTACACCTGATTTAATTTATGGTGAGACTGTCACTGCCGTTATCGTTCCTAAGAAACTTAGCCAAGATCATCGCCACCAATTGGCGTTGTTGAATGAATTAGCCAATGAGCAATTATTACCTGTTGAACGCCCAACCAAGTATATTTTCAGTACGCAATTACCGAAAAATGCGACCGGGAAAATTCAACGCAAACTTCTAGCTCAAGAAGTGACTCAACAACTCAAGGAGGCCTAATCTATGGAGAAGCCAGTTGCACTTACAACGACTAAACGGAAGAAATTTACTATTCCAGTCGATAAATTTTTGCCATTCTTAATTCCAATTATCGTAATTTTGTTATGGCAAGTTAGCAGTTCTTTAGGTTGGCTCTCAAGTTCCGTTTTACCATCACCAATTGCAGTGTTCCAAGACGGAGTTAAATTAACCGCATCCGGAGAATTGCCAAAGAACCTTAGTATCAGTCTTTACCGGGCAACTGTTGGTCTATTAATCGGTGGCGGAATTGGCTTTCTGCTCGGATTCATCAATGGTATGTCTAATACGAGTCGATTATTGTTCGATTCATCGATTCAGATGTTTCGGAATATCCCTCATTTAGCCCTTATTCCCCTAATCATTTTGTGGTTAGGAATTAACGAATCAGCCAAGATTTCCTTGGTCGCTATTGGGACAATGTTCCCTGTTTATATCAATACTTTCCATGGAATTCGTTCCGTTGATCCTGATTTGATTGAAATGGGTAAATCTTATGAATTGACCAAAAAACAAATGTTTTTCAAAATAATTTTTCCAGCCGCTTTGCCACAAATTTTAGTCGGTATTCGCTACGCACTAGGCGTTATGTGGACTACTTTAATCGTTGCCGAAACAATTTCAGCTAGTTCAGGTATCGGTTATATGGCTAACAACGCGGAAGATTTCGTCAACATGGAAACAGTTATCCTATGTATCGTCGTCTATGCCGTCCTTGGAAAAATTTCTGACCTAATCGCTAAGAGTTTCGAAAGTCTCTTGCTCGATTGGCAAAATACTGGAAGGAGTAATGCTTAATGGAAAAAATAAATAACACAATGATTTCAATTAAAAATGTTAATAAAA
Organism: Companilactobacillus muriivasis; assembly: GCF_036246245.1. NCBI lineage: Bacteria > Bacillati > Bacillota > Bacilli > Lactobacillales > Lactobacillaceae > Companilactobacillus > Companilactobacillus muriivasis. The sequence goes on along the minus strand of NZ_BTTQ01000012.1, from coordinate 33,036 downwards.
TGTATGATAATTTAACTGCGCTACATGACGTCAATCTTGATATTAAACAAGGTGAATTTATCGCTTTGGTCGGAATGAGTGGTGGTGGTAAAAGTACCCTACTACGCTTGATTGCTGGCTTGGAGAAACCAACTGCTGGCTCTGTTACCGTTGATCAAGCAAACTCCAAGACGTTAATGCGCGTAATGTTTCAAGAAGATCGACTACTCCCCTGGATGTCCGTTTTAGACAATTTATCATTTGGTTCAAAGGATAAAAATACTAAAGCGCATGCTCAGGAATTACTCGAATTAGTCGAACTCAGCGATTACGCCAACCACTATCCTAATCAACTATCTGGTGGACAAAAACAACGTGTCGCCTTGGCTCGAGCACTTATGAGTCATCCTAAGATTCTATTATTAGACGAACCTCTCGGGGCTTTGGATGCTTTAACAAGACGAAAGATGCAGGATTTAATTCTCGATATTTGTCAGAAACAAAATCTAACAACTATCCTCGTTACCCACGATGTTGAAGAAGCTGCCCGCATGGCGGACCGAATTATCGTTATGAAAAATTCAACTAATTCTTATGAAGAAGATTGCCCTAAGAATCGTAATGCCGGTCAAATTGGGATTGTGGCAGATCGAGTTCTCGGTGAGATTCTGGAAGAACCTACTTTAGAAAAACAAACTGCATAATAAAAAAAATAGACCCCTTAAAGGAGTCTATTTTTTCGTCTATACCCAGATACCGTACAAATCAGTTGCGGTACTTGGATAAGCCAAGAATAAATCATGTAATCTTTTTACGGATATATTTTGTTGAATCAAAATTGCTAAGTAGTTGATCAAATCATCGGCTGTATAACTGTAAGCTTCAGCTCCGACAACTTGTTGACTTTGGCGATTAATAATCAACTTCAAACGTGCTTGTTCATCATGTTCCCGTTGATAATTTAACCACTGGGCTAATGACATATTTTTAACCTGATATTTATCCGGTTGTTTAGTAGCTTGTTGCACAGTGATACCCGCTTGAGCCAACCGCGGCATGCTAAATACTGCTGTCACTGGCATTGGATATTTAATTGGAAAAGCCAATGTTTCTGATAAACTGTCGCCCAAATACTTACCTTGATAAATTGCATAGTTGGCTAATTGCGGAACACCTGTCAGTGCACAATCTCCAACAGCATAAATATTCGACTGACTCGTTTGCAAATACTCGTTCACTTGGATGCCACGTCTCGTATATTGAACTCCGGCCTTTTCCAAATGAAGACCACCAATATTAGCTACTCGACCCAAAGCAGTATAAATTGCATCAGCTGTAATGCTGCTTTGTTGCGTGGAAATTTGCAAAACATTATCAACTGAATTTATTTGTGTCACTTCATCGTTAAATTGGAAATGAACTCCACGCTTTTTCAAGTCAGCAATCAATAAACTAACAAATTCAGAATCATAACCGCGCAATGCCACTGCATCATGTTGTAACAATGTCACTTCAGCTCCAGCTTCATTCGCAATACTAGCCATAGCAAAGGAAATGATCCCAGCACCCAAGATAACGATTTTTTTTGGCAACTGTTCACTGCGGAAAAAACTCCCGGAATGTTGAACAAACTGACTACCTGTAAACTGCAATTCATTGGGATGGGCACCACTGGCAATGACAATATTAGTTGCTGACAACGTTTGACCATTGACTGTAACTTCATGATTGTTCAAAAATTCAGCATGACCTTCATAAGTCGTAATGTTATTGTTTTGAAAACGTTTCTTAAACTTAGTTGCAGTCTGATTAACAATATTATCCCGATATCCAGCTAACTTTTCCCAGTTGATATCAGGTGTTGTTTCAGCAAATACTTGCGTTTCAAAATGACGGTGAGTTTCAGCTGCTGCTAATAAAACTTTTTTCGGAGTACTACCACGATTAACAGTTGTACCACCCCAGTCACGTTGCTCAATTACCGCAACTTTTTGCCCATGTGAACTAGCTTTAATAGCCGCACCAGCACCACCAACACCGCCACCGATAACGATTAAATCAAATTCTGACGTCGACATGATTAGCTAAAGTACTCGCTAGCATCATCAACTGATTGAGCTGATTCAGTCGATTCTTTTGGTTGTGAAGGATTGTTATACCAAACTACAGCAGCTTCCTCACTTGGTAAATGTTCAACCGTTTGTTTTGACATGTTCAAATGGTCAGCTACGATTTGTGAAGGTGTAGTTGCTAGCCACTTGTTCAAAGAAATATCAGAATAAACTGGATTCTTGAACAATTCAATAAAGATCAAAGGCTCATCACCGATATTTTTAATATAGTGACCAGCTTCCTTAGGAATTACGCCAACATCTCCAGCTTGATAATTGAAAGTTCTGGCTAATGAATTAGAATTAAAGACTCCGACCTTGGCTTTACCTTGCATAAAGTAGTCCCACTCTTCTGACTTAGGGTGCCAGTGAAGCTCACGCATACCACCAGGTTGAACTTCAACGATAGCAGCTGAAATAGTCTTAGCAGCTGGAAAGACACTTTGGTCAACAATCCAAACTTTACCAGCTTCAAATTGTTTAGCAGGTACATCTTTCATATGTAACGTCAATGGTGTTGTCATTGGTGTTCCAGCACGTTTAACTTGGTCGATTGGACCAGGAACTTCGCCGTCAAAAATATATTTCTCATGAGTTGGTAGATTTGTCAAAGCATCTTCATCCAACTTAAAATTAGCTGCTACAACATCCTTGGGTGTATGTGCTAGCCAATCAGTTAATAAGAAGGTATTATTCTCAGAAAAATCAGGTTCACTGAAAACTAGTAGGAACTCACAACCTTGATCCAACGCTTGAATTGAGTGTGGAATACCGGCTTCAAAGTCCCATAAATCACCAGCAACAATATCATCAATGAAACTTTCACCATTTTCGTTCAAGGCAGTAACACGGGCGTTACCTTTCAGCATAATGGCCCATTCAGCCTCTTTATGCCAGTGCAATTCTCGATAAGCACCTGGCTTTAGACACATGTTGACCCCAGCCATATCATGTGAAGCAGGCAACTCACGGTTAGTAACTTCACGAGCCCAACCGCCTTCCTCTAAGCGCATGTGAGCATCTGAAAAACTGAATCTCAAGTTCGCAATTGTTCCATGATCAGTCGTTGGTGGCACCAAAATATCAGGATTTTCCAAATCACGTTGAACATTACGCGGACCTTGATCAACCCAACCAGTTTGGTCAGCTTGACGAATTGGTTCATTTTGCTTTGTCATTTTTGCACAACTCCTTCACTTTTAATGACTTTATTATAAAGACATTTGGAAGCGGTCTCAAAGATATACACTTCGTATAGTGAAAAATTTTTCAACGGAATTTATGGCAAACAAACCTATCAAAAAAGCTGTTTTTTCTTCAGCATAATGATAAGCTGATAGAAAATAGCTGGAGCACGAATATGAATACACCGAACAAGTATTTAGAATTTGAAAATCCCACTGTTCTAAAGTTCGATTTCCAAGTTAATGATGATTTTGATTTTGATGACACAATTGACGATACTGATATCAGCACACTTGTGGAAATGCCAACTGAAGATGAGATTGACTTCAATGAATCAATTCCCGTTTATTTAACTATTTTTATCAATTATGAAAACGATAATTCACCGTATAAAATCACAGCTCGTATCCTATCATTATTCAAAGTCTCTGACTTGCTGCCCCAAGAAGATGCACTTCAAGTATTGCAGGATGAGGGAGCTTCAATTCTGTTGTCATATTTACGACCAATGGTTTCAATGATGACAGCAGCTAGCGGGTTTTCAGCTATGACATTGCCAATGCTAGACTTTTCAGATGATGACGAAGACGAAGAAGATTAAAAAAAATAAGCCCGTATAGGCTTATTTTTTTATCAATAATTACTACCTTCCCTGATACCTTCTAAAATATCAGGAACCTCATGCATAATATACGGAACAACAATTACAACCAACAATAAAATTCCAAAAAACACTGCTTTTTTATTGAGACTTTTATTAAATACGCTCCATTTGATATTAGCAGCAAAACCTATGAAAAAGATAATTCCTAAGCCTGGCAACCAATAATCTACGCTAGTAACGGTAATACCCTGACTATATATAAAAATCAAACTGGCAATAACCAAAACGAAACCCACTGTAAAAATAGTTTCAATTTTACTCAAACCGATTTTATCGTCTTCAAATTTATTCATTAGCTCCACGTCCCCTTTGATCAACTCATCAAGAGAAATATCGAATAACTCACTAATCGCAATCACATTACTAAAACTAGGCAACGAGGCACCATTTTCCCATTTAGAAATTGATTGCCGAGAAATCTTCAGCTTATCAGCCAATTCATTTTGAGACATATTACGTAATTTCCGTTGTCGTTGTAACTGATCTCCAATTCTCATATCAATATCCCCCTTGATTGACTTTAATTCTATTCGACAAAACAGTATTTGCCGAGAACGTGACAGTTGCAATTGTTTTGTAAAGTAAATTATACCGTTATGATATCGTTATAAATTATGATACAGAATAAGACATCGCTTTTAAATAGCTATTTTCTATAAGTCTGTTACAACCAACTAAACTAGCCGGAGGTCGCAAGAGAATTCACCCGCAGTGAAAGTGGAGTTGGGGCTTTAGCCCCTACTCCACAGGACGACTTTTGAGACGCGGGTTTCGGCTCAAAAGCGAGGTTCGAGACCGCTCCCTGGCTCGGACCGGTCCCACAGCAGGCGAAATTCTCTTGCGACCTCCGGCGTCATCCCAAACAAAAAAGCCAACTCGTTGAGTTGACCTTCATCTTTAATCTTATTCATCTTTATAATTTCCTGAATCACTAATTGTGACTTTATTTTCAATTAAACCTTCTGAATAGAACAAATCGGCAATTTGTTGCTCTTCTTTGGCATAAGTACTATTCATCGCGCTAATACCATAAGTTCTGCGGTCGACCATCTTCTTAACCACTGTCTTTGATACCTTCAATGACTTGCTCATCATCGTTATCAATTCACTGTGATTATTGTTGGCCCACTGCATATCTTCTTCAAGATACTTGATTAGATATTTAGAAACTTCGGTATTTTCCTTGGCATAACTTTGCATGGCTAAGACGTAATCACGATTATTCGTAATTCCAACACCATTGGTCAAAAGTTTGGCATTTTGCGTAATTTCAGCTTGAGAGGTATATGGATCCCAGGTTGCCCACGCATCAACTTTACCCTTGGAGAAAGCAACACTGGCACTTGATTGGTCCATGTTGACCCAAGTAATATCGCTGGCACTAAGTCCGGCTTTCTTTAAAGCAGCTAGTAACATGTATTGTGAACTAGTTCCCTTGGTATAAGCGACTTTCTTACCTTTCAAATTCTTGATTGATGAAATACTTGAACTATTCTTAACTAGAATTCCTGAACCTTTGGCCTTTGAGTAACCTGCTGCTACGTAGGTCAACTTAGTTCCAGTCGAGAGTGCGGAGACCGGCGGTGTATCACCAGTTCTAGCGTAATTGATACTGCCAGCTTTCAATGCTTGCATCAAAGAATTACCATCTTGGAATTCTTTCCAAACGACTGTATAGCCCTTAGCTTTCATCTTTTTAACAAACTCGCCACGTTCTTTAGCAATATCGAAAGGATCGCCCTTTTGATAACCAATTGTCACGGTTTGTGAGTCCGAACTAGCAGCCCCAGCATCCGTTTGTTTGAAACCATAAATGGCAATGACTGCCCAGAATACTAAGACCACGCTAATGATTAATTTTTTAAATTTTTTCTGTTTTTTACTCATACAGCGCTCCCTACTAATGACATGACTTGTTCACGTAATTTCAACCGAATCACTTTGCCCGTAGCGTTACGAGGATAATCCTTCACAAAATAAACTCGTGTTGGTTGTTCATAATTAGCTAAAGTCTCTCTAGCATGAGCTAGAATCTTTTGACGTTCTAAGGACTCTTCTTGCATACCTTGGCTGATAACTACTGCCGTGACCGCCTCGCCATAGAGTGCATCTGGGGTCCCAATTACTGACACTTCTTTCACAAAATTCAATTGGCTGAGTGCGTTCTCAACTTGAGCTGGAGCAACTTTTTCGCCACCATGATTGATAATATCCTTCTTACGACCTTTGACGAATAAATATCCATCTTCATCTAAATAACCGAGATCACCAGTCAAGAACCAGCCATCTTTGAAAGAATCCGGATGCGATTCGAGATAATCACTAATTACATGATCGCCACGAACAACGATTTCACCAATTTGATTGGCGGCGGTCATAATCTCACCGTCATTCATAATTTGAACATCAGTTTTAAATGCCTTACCGGCTGAACCAACTTTGGGAGCGTCGAATGGATTGATTGTACATTGGCTGGCTGTTTCAGTCATGCCGTATCCTTCCAAGATTCTAGTGTGGAAACGATTTTGAAAAGCAGTTAGTTTATCAAGTGGTAAAGCAAATGATGAGCATCTGACGAAACGTAATCGGACATCTTCACTATAACTTTCATTGGCTTTTTGATTGATCAACAAGATATTGACGATAGTTGGTACCACCGAAACCCATGTAACGCCGTTATCTCGAACTTGATTCCAAAATTTAGAAGCACTGAATTTGTCAGCAATCACAATTTTGCCACCAGACAATCTAGTTGAAAGAATTGAAACTGCCTGCGCATTAATATGAAACATTGGCATGATAACCATGGTTGTATCAGCGGCGGTCATTTGATGACTTTCAATATCGTGCTCAACTCCGTTCAACAAAATTCGATGTGTTAAACCAACTCGTTTAGGTTTTCCAGTTGTTCCAGAAGTATTCATAATCAACGCCAAATCGTCTTCTTCAGGAATACCTGCATCGTTACCCATCAACTTGCGGTCGCGAATAATGTGCAATAAAGGATAAGTCTGTAAATGTAACGCCGTTACAATCGCCAATCGATCATCTAGCACGGCATCAACTAATTCTTGACCAACAATTGAAGCTACATAATCGTGCTCATTCAATTCTTGTTGTAACTCGAGTTCTGGAGTTGTTGCTGCAATTGGGTGCATGACTGCTCCAACTTCCCAAAGTGCCTGGGTAATAACCGGATAAGCGGCTGTATTTGGCAAACAAACTAGCACTGCATCACCACGACCGACGTGTAAATCCAGAAATACATCACGTAACGAACGTACATCATCCGCTATTTCATAACCAGTAAACCAACGGTTCATTTTTTCGTCTTTAATGACTTTTTCATTCATATTATTCTCTAATTGCTTGTTTAATTGATTCGTTATTTTTGACATTTTCTTTTACTCCTTTAACTTCTTTTTTAGCTTTACTAAGGTGCCATTGGGGACGGCCAATCAAAACTCCAAATGGTGGAACTTTGTAACAGAACCACGAAATTAAGAACGATCCGCCCAAAACGAATGCATATCCGAATGGCAATAATAACAACATAACGACTGATGGAACTTTGATAACACTGAGAATGCCGTACAACAATGTTATGGGAATCATTTGTGTTAGATAAATCCCGAAGGATACTTTGGACATATTTTTAATAATTCGGTCGAGCCATTGAGGTAATCCATTTTCCCGGGCATGAGCGTATTGCCGCCCAATCCAGAAAACAAAGGCAATCATGAAGATGTCATAAATGAAAATGTATGGTTGGTGAATTGATTCAGTCGCTCCCATACTCAACTTCAAAATTTTTAGATTACCGAAGAATAAAGCAACAGTCCCAAGTGCAAGAACTAACGTGGACCAGCCAATGACCCGGTGATTTTTTTCAATAAAACGGTCAACTTCTTCGTAGTGAATGGCGACAAATGCCCCAGCGATAAAGTAGAACTGATAAACTAGAATATTCATTCCGTAAGCTCTAAATAAATACCACCAACCGTCTCGATCAACACCAGGCAACCAATACTTGATTCCAATCACCAGCAGCAACTGAATCAAAGCACTACCTACCAAAATGGCAATATGATGATTTTTCAACTTCTTAAACATGTAAACCAGCAGTGGAAAAATCAGATACAACTGGAACGTAACTAAAATGTAGTACATGTAATATTTATTTCCGTGAATGATTGCATCAAACAAATTTTTAAAGTAATTCGGCCAATTCAATGCGACACCAGCCGTAATCGTTGCGAACCACATCATAATGGCATTCCAACCGACATACGGAATACCAACACTGATATAACGTTTCTTCCAAAAATTAAACCAATGCGGTTCTTTATTGTAATAGTTAAGTACCAAAACGAGCCCAGTCATAAACATGAAACCCATTCTAGTAAAATGAAGTGCCAAATGAGTTGCTTGAAGAAGAAGTTCACTGCCAGATCCGCTACCAACGTTATTCTTAAAGGCAGTCGTCGTATGATTCAACAACACACCACCGATAAAAATAACACGCATCAGATCAACTTCATGAAGATATCTTTTCTTCTTTACTTGTGCTTGTACCAAAAGCTCACCTCTGTTTGTTAAATATGCCGCCTCCGAGTGCGAGAAAATTCCTACCTGCCATGAGGACCGGTCCGAGCCAGAGTACGGTCTCGGACCTCGATTTGAAGCCTTGCCAAAGTTCGGCAAGTCTCCAAAGTCGCCCTGTGGTGTAATGGCCAAAGCCATAACGCCACCTCCACAGCGGGTAGAATTTTCTCGCACTCGGAGACTAGTTTGATTAAATCTTTTGATTCATATAATTAATGGAATTAAGTAACTTTTTATTTCGTTCAAAAGCATATATAAGTTATAGCATCCCGTTGGTAGCAGGGTCTTGATGATTGAATAAGGTTAATATAAGAAAATCTTAGAGAGCGGAGACAGGGCGGTCAGCTCCCGAGCATTTTCTAAATTTCGTAAATTGCACGCGCACTCTGCGGGCAGTTTACGAAACTTGGAAAAGCGGAAGGAGTTGCCCTGTCGTAGCTCGTTTCAAAGCCACTGCCTATATAATTCCCAAATACTTCAAGACAAAAAAATAGATGAGTCCTCCCAACTAATCAGGAAAAATTCATCCAATAATCAAATAACCTCAAACCAACTCAACTAAATAATTTAGAAGTCCAAAGTGATCCAATTTCACACAAAAACCCCAGCCTCCGGGTGACAGTGATTGAGCCAGCAGTGGGAAGTGTCGTTAGGACGAGCGAACTTCTCGTTCTTACAACACTAGGACGACTTTTGAGACGCGAACTTCGGCTCAAAATCGAGGTTCGAGACCGCCCTTCGGCTCGGACCGGTCCCCACAACAGGCTACAATCACTGTCACCCGGAGGCGGCATATTTCAATACAACAAAAAAATGGAGTCCTCAAAAGAGAGGACTCCAAAATCATTATTCAGCTAATTCAGTTCGAGCCCGGTCAATCTGGGCTAAAACCTGCTGGAAACCTGTCCCGCCGAAAGAATTTCTTCTCTCAACAGCAACTTCTGGCTTCAAAACATCATAGACATCGTCTTCAATCAAAGGTGATATCTGTTTAAATTCTTCCATTGAAATATCTTGCAAATTCTGACCAGTCTGGAGACCCTTCAAGACTAATTCACCCACGATGCCATGAGCTTGTCTGAAAGGAATTCCCTTCGTAGCCAAGTAATCTGCTAATTCAGTGGCATTTGAAAAATCATGTGTCGTTGCCTTGTACATGTTCTCTTTTTTAACCTTCACAGTCGAAAGCATGCCGTTGAAAACTCTCAAAGCTGGCAGAATAGTTTTGACAGTATCAAAAACGCCTTCTTTATCCTCTTGTAAGTCTTTGTTGTAAGCCAAAGGCAAGGATTTCATTGTTGAAAGTAAACCTAAGAGATGTCCAAAGACACGTCCACTTTTACCACGGATCAACTCAGCCATATCAGGATTCTTTTTCTGAGGCATGATTGAGCTTCCCGTTGTATATTTGTCACTCAATTCCAAATAATTGAACTCGTAACTGACCCACATACTCAACTCTTCACAAAAACGTGATAGATGCATCATTAAAATTGACGAATTGCTGAGAAACTCTAACGCAAAATCACGGTCTGACACAGCGTCTAACGAATTATTGTAGACTTCAGAAAAGCCTAATTCGTCAGCTGTGAATTGGCGATCAATCGGAAAAGTTGTTCCGGCCAACGCAGCGGCTCCAAGTGGTGAAATATCAGTGTGCTTTTGATTGAATTCAAAACGTTCGACATCACGCTTGAGCATTGAGTAGTAAGCCATTAAATAATGACCATAAGAGATTGGTTGGGCGTGTTGTAAATGCGTATAACCAGGCATAATTGTCTCGACATTATCAGCCGCCAAGTTAACCAAAGTCTTTTGAATCGTCTTAATTTCCTCGATAATCTGTGGCAAACGTTTTTTTACATATAAATGAAAATCCGTTGCTACTTGATCATTTCGGGAACGACCAGTATGTAATTTACCCGCTACTGGCCCAATACGGTCAGTCAAAATACTTTCAATATTCATATGAATATCTTCATTTTCAACTGTGAAATGTAATTTATTTTGATGAAGGTCAGCTTGAATGCCTTCCAAACCAGCAACAATCTGTTGCACATCTTCAGGGCTTAAAATGCCCGTCTTCTGCAACATTTTCACATGAGCCAAAGAGCCTTCGATATCTTCATCGGCCATCAACTGATCGAAACTGATTGAAGCACCAAACTCGTCTACCCATGAGTCGGCTTGAGCGGAAAATCTTCCACCCCAAAGTTTGGCTGTGCTCATTGGTTAACTCCGTCTTTATGTTCTTCAGCCTGTTTTGCCTTAGCTTTAGCAGCAACTTGAGCTGAAACTTGTGTTGGTAGTCCCCAGAGTTTAATAAATCCTTGGGCAGCCTCTTGATCGAAGGAATCGGCTGAAGTATAAGTAGCCAAATCTTTATCATAAAGTGAATTTGGTGACTTACGTCCTTGAACCCAAACAGTACCTTTAAATAACTTTAATTTAACAGTTCCGTTAACCGTCTTTTGACTTTCATGCAAGAATGCCAACAATGAATCCATCAATGGTGAGAACCACAAGCCGTTGTAAATTGTGTCACTTAATTCTTTTTCAATATATGGCTTAAAATGAGCCAAATCACGTTCCAAAGTCAAATCTTCCAACTCTTTGTGAGCTTTCAATAAGACTGCTGCGGCAGGTGTTTCGTAAACTTCACGAGACTTGATACCAACCAAACGATTTTCAATATGGTCAATTCTACCGATACCATTTTCACCAGCAACGATATTCAATTCTTGAATCATGTCAGAGAATTTCATCTTTTCACCGTCTAAGGTAACGGGAACACCATGTTCAAATTCAATTTCAATACTTGTTGGTTCGTCAGGTGTCTTTTCGATTGGAGTAGTAATATCGAAAGCATCTTCAGGAGCTTCGTTCCAAGGATCTTCTAGGACACCACATTCATTGGCACGACCCCAAATATTGGCATCGATTGAGTATGGTGAGTCCAAATCGATAGGAATAGGAATGTTGTTTTCCTTAGCGTATTCGATTTCTTCTTCACGTGACCAGTGCCAATCACGAACGGGACCAAGCACGGTCATTTCTGGGGCCAAAGCGTGGATGGCAACTTCAAAACGAACTTGATCGTTACCCTTTCCGGTACAGCCATGGGCAATGGCGACTGCATCATTTTCTTTGGCAATTTCTACTAATTTTTTACTAATAAGAGGTCGGGAAAGAGCAGAGAGAAGCGGATAGATACCTTCATAGAGGGTATGTCCTTGTAAAGCCACTAGGGCGTAATCATCGGCGAATTCATCCAAAGCATCAATGGCGATAGCATCAACTGCACCAGCATCAATCGCCTTGTTCTTGATAAACTCAAGATCTTTTCCTTCACCAACGTTAATACAACATGCAATCACGTCGTATCCTTTATTCTTTAACCACGGAATGGCTACTGATGTATCCAATCCACCGGAATATGCTAAAACTACTTTCTTTGTCTCTGTCATAATATTGTCTCTCCTCTTTATTAGAAAAAAATTAATTTATGAAAAAGATACTATCATCTTCCAAAGTGTTTTACAACAGTTAAATTAGAGAAAAATTAAATAATTTAATCCATTCTAATCTGTGAAAAATATCTCAAATCTCTATTAACACACGTTCTTGGGGCTCTACATGGTAAATGTGACCATGATAGATAAATTTAATTTTCCCATCAGAAATTACGGAAAAGTAAGTTTGCGTGACTAAAACATTGATTTTACTTCCTCGCCAAATCAATGAAAACTTCAAATGTTTCCAAGTACTAGGAATGTGTGGTTGAATTCGTAAGCCATCTTTGACAGCACGAACCCCACCGAATCCTTCAATAACAACTTTCCACGTCCCTGCTAGACCAGCCATGTGAATTCCTTTAACGGACGAGTTCATATTGGTACCCAAATCAATCTGACAATTCTTCTCAAAATAATCGAATGCACGATTATAGAGACCAATATCATTAGCCAAAATTGCATGAGTTGAAAATGATAAGGAAGAGTCATGAATCGTCTTCGGCTCATAGTAATCCCAGTTTTCCTTGATAATGTTCTTCGGAAATTCATCTTCAAATAGTAGTAACAACAATAAAACATCAGCCTGCTTGGTAACTTGCAACTTGTCCAATTGTTTTAGATCAAAATCTTTGAAAATTTCAGAGATATTATCGGAAGTCCGATATTTATTAACATTAATTTTTTTATATGATAAATAATTGTCATCTTGAGCAATAATTCCATCTTCATTTGGAGCTGGCAAATACAGCATCGAGGCTTTCTCAATTAACTCTTTGACTAATTTTTTCATATCAAATTTTTTATTCAAACGACTATATGTCACCACATCATTTTGACGAAGATCAGTAATAATTTCAGCACCCTTACGCATGCACCAGTGAACCATATAATTTGTGAAAGCATTATTGGCGGCATGTTCCTTGTATTCATCTGGCCCAATCACATCGGTAATTTCAAAATGATTGATTTCATTATTCCAAGCAACACGACTGGCCCAAAATTGCGCACACTGTAAGATGATTTCATAGCCCATTCGTTTAGCAAAACTATAGTCGCCAGTATTTTTAATATATTGATATACGCCAAAAGCTACGTCCGCCGTTACATGTATCTCAGTCGATCCGGACAAAATTTTCATCGGTTCGCCAGTAATAATATCGGCACTGCCCCATAGTGGAGCTGATTCAGCGTCTTCCGGCATAGCAGCTTCCCACGGATATTGCGCACCTTGATAACCACCTTGACGAGCCTTTTTCTGAGCACCGATTAAATTCAAATAACGATAAATCAGCAGATTATGAGCATACGAAGGAATATTTAACATGAAAAACGGCAACATAAAAATTTCAGTATCCCAAAAAGCATGCCCCTTGTAACCTTCACCAGTCATCCCTTTGGCACCAATATTCTTACTGTAATCACAAGGAGCATTGGCAAACAGTTGATACCGCGCATAATTGACCGCAATTTGAGGTTTATTATTATGTGAAGCTATCTCTACAAAGCTGTCCTGCCAAATTTCATCTTCCCAAACATGCGTTGAATCAGCCAATAATTTTTGATACGATTCTCGACCCACGTGCTTCAACTGACACAAACAATCCATCGAAACATTGTCTTTTAAATCATGATCATTGCTAGCAAAAACATTGGCATATTTAATAAAGGTCAAGCATTGATCCTTTTCAACATCAATCGAATAGTTGGCAAAAATCTGACGTCGCTCAATTTGTAAACGAGGATTCAACGTCAATTCGGTCGCATTCAAAAAGAGTCGATGATACTCAGTTAAGGCAAATTTCACCAAAGAATTCTGGGTTTGCGTCTGCATCTGTACGAATCGAGCATTGAATAAACGCTTGGTACCTTCAACAAAATGCTGCGTTCCACCGTTAGTCTGTTGACCATCGATACCCGACTTAATCTGCAACCTGATATTGTCAGATAGTGGCGTGACCTTAACTTCTGACACAAATAAATGACAATTATCCATTGAGACAAAACGTCTAAATTCAAAATGAAGTTTATCTGCACCATTTTTCCAGTCAAATGAACGGACGATTTCACCATTGCGGAGATTTAATCCCCGTTGATAATTTGTAGTTTCACCATGATTTAAACTCAATAACTTCCCATTTACCGTAATTTCAATATTAACGATATCTGGTAAATTAGGCAGTTCAGTTGCTTCATTTCTAAATTTGTCAAAGGTTCCTAAGACGAACATGTCACGTTTTTCATTTAAATAATGTTCTTCCAATGAACCGCGAATTCCTAAATAACCATTGCCTTGAAACATCAATGATTCATATTTACTCAAATGTGGTGTGTCTGGATTAGTAACTCCAATCCACCAGTCATCATCTTTTTTTGTCGCAATTCCAAATAGCATTGAAACCGCCTCTTTTGTTGTTCATAAGTTTTTTTCTATCATGCCGTCTCCAGAGCTGGGAAATATTCACAAGCTGTGCGGAACGGTCCGAGCCAAAGTGCGGTCTCGAACCTCAGCACACAAATATTTTCCAGCTCTTCCGACTAATTAATCGTTATTAATTGAATATAAAATTATTCAGATGCTTTTATATCCAGTCCACTTCGGAGTCTAAAATATAAATTATTTTCTGATTTACAGTAATAATTAAACACAATATAATGACTAAACTAAAAAAAGACAATCAAAACGCCGTGACTTTCTCACGTACATTCTAATTGTCTTTTTTATTAGTATTAATTATTATTTCATCAACAAATTCAAGGCAACTCGATAAGTATTAGGCATCGTTCTAGCAACCATGACCATCCCATGATCCATTATCGAATTATAATAACGGCGTTTTGGACGAACATCTGTGGCAGCACGATAGAATACCTTTGCCAAATCCTCTGATGTTGCGCCTTTACCAAGTTCTCCAAAAAGGTGATCCAACTTATCAACTAAATCTTCATATGGAGAATCATCCACCAAATTCTTACGAGCATTTTCGAAAGCAATCTTACTCCATTCTGATTTAGTCAAACCGGGTTGAACAATGACGGACCGGATTCCAAATCGGCGGACTTCAGTATCCAAAACGTCACTCCACATATTTAAACCAGCTTTAGTTGCGTGATACCATCCGCCTAATGGACTGTAAACATTTGCGGCAATGGACGAAATATTAACGATACGACCAGAACCTTGGTGTCTCATAAATGGCAAAACAAGTTGTGTTATCTGATCAACGCCAAACAAGTTAACATCAAATTGCTTCTTAGCATTCTCAACTGGAACTTCTTCCAAAGGACCATATTCGCCGTAACCAGCATTATTGATCAAAACGTCAACGTGACCTTCTTCACTGATGACATGATCGACCAGTCCACGGACAGACAACTTATCAGTTACATCCAATTCTTGCGTGTGAATGCCTTGTTCCTGCAAATCAACTAATCTTTCCACTCGACGGGCTCCACCATAAACTTCGAAACCTTGCTTTTGAAAATACAAAGCTGCTGCTCGACCCATGCCTGATGAAATCCCAGTAATGATAACCACTTTTGCCATTGCGTATTCCTCCAAATCGTATTTAACATATGATGCTAATTAAATATACCGTCTACAGAGCTGGGAAATATTCACAAGCTGTGCGGAACGGTCCGAGCCAAAGAACGGTCTCGAACCTCGGTTTGAAGCCTTGACACAGTTCGTCAAGTCTCCAAACACGCCCGGTGGTATAAGTACGGGATAAAATCCCGTACTTATACCACTACCACGGCACACAAATATTTCCCAACTCTTCCGACTAATTATCCATTGCTAACTGACACCATGCATTATTACTTTCATTTTAGACTATTTACTGTCTCCAACTAATATATTTTTTTATAGAAGTTAATATTTGAATAATAATCATTTAATCATTAAGGAATTATCATCTACAAAAGATGATCTCAGTTCTGGAACCAACATACTGCAATAAACTCTAAATCTTTATTCAAATAAAAAATCAAGCATCCACTGATGGGAAATGCTTGATTTTTAATCTCTTCTTTATTTTGGAACCTCAGTACTACTTTCAATTACATTTTATCAATTACAACAAATCAAACTAAACTAAAACCCAAACATTAAACAAAACTCAAGAACTTTAAACAAGCTCTTCAACAGATGTTGCAATTGCCACGTTAGAGTTGGCAGCAACTTGATATGTCTGTCCGTGATTGATGAATTCAATGCCATTGCCAATTGTTTCGACAACAAGATTTTCATTATCAACACTAACTTTAACCGTGTTACCTTGCCATTGAATTTGATACTTCAAACTCTTCCAAGCATCTGGTAGATGTGGTTCAATCTTTAGTCGCCCATTATCAATTCTCATACCACCAAAGCCTTGAACTGTCATATTCCAAACTCCGCCACAGGCTGCCATGTGCAATCCTTGAGCTGCTTTACCAACGTGAACACCCAGGTCGGTCTCGCAGGACATTTCATATAACTTGTAAGCTTGATCCGCTAGGCCAAGATCACTGGCTAAAATTGAGTGAATTGATAGTGACAATGATGAGTCGTGTGTCGTCTTTGGTTCATAGTAATTCCAGTTGCTAATCTTCACATCATCAGTAAACATATCTTCAAATAAATATATTAATAACAAAACATCAGCTTGCTTTGTTATTTGCATATCGTTGATTTGTGACAAATTATAATATTTAAACACATTACTAATTTGGTCATTAACTTTAAACTGGGAAACATCGATTATCTTCTTTGACAAGTATTGGTCATCTTCAGCGATTACACCTTCCTCGTTAGGTTGAGGAACGTATATCTTATTAACTTGGTTAATCCAGTCACCATATGTCTTCTTCAGATTCAATTTATCATTCAAATCAACGTAGAGAGCTGGATTGTCTTCCTTAATAAGATTGTAAACTTTGATAGCTTTTTGAATACACCAACGAGCCGTAAAGTTCGTGTAAGCATTGTTATTGACGTGTTCCTTATACTCATCTGGACCAATAACATCATTGATTTCGTAAATATCTTTAGCTTGGTTATATTCCAAACGACTACTCCAGAATTTGGCAGCGTCCAAAATAATTTCAAAGCCCATCTTTTCGGCAAAATCATGGTCACCAGTGGCATTCATGTAATCCATCAACGCAATGACAATGTCACTAGTAATATGTTGTTCGATAAAGCCAGACCAAATCTTCATTGGTTTACCAGTTACAATATCGGCTGAACCCCAGAGTGGAGTTGTTTCTCCATCAGCTGGATGTGCTGCCTCCCAAGGGAACTGGGCACCTTTATAGTTGTTAGCTAAAGCTTTCTTATGCGCACCTTCAAGTCCTAAATAACGATATGTCAAAAGATTACGAGCAACTTCAGGCATAGTGAAAGTATAGTATGGCAACATGAAAGTTTCAGTATCCCAGAAACTGTGTCCCTTATACCCTTCACCGGTAATTCCTTTAGCACCAATATTTTTGCGTGGATCATGTGGAGTATTGGCAGCCAACTGATAGCGCGCAAAATTGATGGAAACTTGTGGCATCACATCGTCAGATTCAATTTGAACGAAACTCTTCTTCCAAATATTCTTATTCCAAACACGAGCTGATTTTTGTAATAGTTCTTTGTAATTGCTCAAACTAGCAAATTTCAAATCATCAACTGACGATTCAGCCATTTTATCAGCATTGTGATGCTCGTCCATACTCGTGTAAACATTGGCATACTTCACCAAAGTAAACTTTTGAGTTGGATTAATATCAGCCTCATAATTGCCAAAAATCTGACGACGTCCCATCTTCATGTAAGGCTTATTCCCCATCAAAACTTCGTTAACATACAATTTATGTCTAACGTTAAAGACAAATTTAATATGGGATTGCTGGGTTTCAGACTTCATCTGGATAAATTTACCATCATAAAGACGTTTGTCGCCTTCCATCATATGCTGGGTCTCACTGTTAGATTGTTGCCCATCAATACCGGATTGAACCTTAATATTAATATCTTTATCAGCCGAAATTTCCACTTTTGAAACGAAAAGATGTTTATCTTTCATGGAAACAAAACGACTGAACTTGAAATTAACGCGTTTATCATTGATAATCCAATCAAAATTACGTATTAATTCACCATTTTTCAAATTCAAACTCTTCTGATAATTCTCAACTCGACCATAACTCAACGATAATGGCTCGCCATCAATTTGAATTTCCATATTCAAAATGTCAGGTAAATTTGGTAATTCAGTAACTTCACTCGGAAAGGCATCGAAAGTCCCCGAAACAAACATATTGCGTCGTTCATTCAATTGCCGTTCCTCAGAAACCGCCCGCATCCCCATGTAGCCATTACCTTGAAACATCAACGTTTCAAGCTTGTTAATCATCTTCGGATCGTAGTCATTAACTCCGATATACCAACTGTTTTTCTTATCAGTATTTACGCAAAATTTCATTTTATCATCTTCCAATCAAAAAGAATATTTTGACACAAATACTGGTAACGTCGTTAACATGTTTAAACTTCCTCAAAAACTATTATAAACTATTTTATTATAAATATGAAAATATTCACATTCAAAATATAAATAAATCTTCCGCCCGTCTCTAGGGATAAGAATATTCACATGCTATGCGGACCGATCCGAGCCACAGTACGGTCTCGAATCTCGTTTTGAAGCCTTACCAAAACCCGGTAAGTCTCCAAACACGCCCGGTGGTGTAACGGCTAAAGCCGTAACGCCACACCCACAGCGGGTGAATATTCTTATCCCTTCCGAACTAATTTAAATAATTCCATGATTACTCAGATTAAATACATCTTGAATAAAATTTTTGCATAAACATTTAAATCTATTTTGATACTTACAAATTTCAACAACAAAAAAACACACCACCAAATGATGTGTTCTATTAAATTGCTTATTCTACTTTAAAAAGATAAAAATCCTCAATTATTTAATCATCACTAAACTAAGCATACTCAACTAGGAATAAAATAAATCTCATCCTAGTCAGTAATAGTCAACAAAAAAACAAATACCCTAGCCTCCGGGTGACAGTGATGGATCCAGTAGTGGGAAGTGTCGTTAGGACGAGCAAACTTCTCGTTCTTACAACACTAGGACGAATTTTGAGACGTGAACTTCGGCTCAAAATCGAGGCCCGAGACTGCCTTTCGGCTCGGACCGGTCCCCACAGCAGGCTTCAATCACTGTCACCCGGAGGCGGCATATTTAAAAAATTCTATCTTCTGTTATTGTTAGTCTTCAAATTATTCAAAATCAATTCTTGAAGTTCCTTCAAATCGATTCCATATAAATCTGATAATACAAATAACAATTCGCCATCAATGATCTTGTTCTTGTCAGTTTCAATAGCACTCAAAACTGAAGTTGATGTTGAGAAGTTGTAATCACTCTTTACAGTATCAACTACCTGTTGCAAGGTTAGTTCTTTAAAAAATCTTTTAGTACGTAAATATCTTCCAATCGTCATCATACGTTAAATACTACCTATACCTTTCATATTATGAATATATTAGTTTAAAATACGAATTTTTCCAAAAATATTATTGGAAATTTTGTAATTATAGCTATTTATAAGGATACCAATAATTCCTTAGAGAAACCTTAAAAAATAAAAAATAATCAAAATATTCTTGGCTTAAATGCATTTACTATTATAGTCTTTTAGTGGTCCAAGACTCCAGAATTTAATACTAATATTGTTTAATTTAAACAAAAATAACGTTAACCTCGATGAATTAACGTTATTTTTGTTGATTAATATCCTGTTGTAATTGATTTAGCTGACCATTATTCGAAAGTTTTTGATACTGCTGATACGCTTGATACCAGTTACCTGAGCTGATTGCCGAACGTAATCCTGAATAAGCATCATTTGAAAAAATCTCTTGAGCTGCAGTTTGTGATTGAGCCTTTGATAATGACGATGAATTCTCAATTAAATTAGCAGCTTGATCCTGATCATTGGCAGCTGACATAATTTGAGACATTTTCTTCTTTCCAAGTACCGATGCAGCACGATCAATCTTTTTGTCTTTACTTGGATCACCGGTTTTCTTAGATTTGACTTTTTTAACCAGCTCCGACTTAACAACCTTATCACTAGCCGTGTCATTGCCAGTGGCATTACGAATCATATTATTCAATGGAAAGAAAAACACCACACACAATACCAAAATTACTACGATCGAAACCAGTGTAATAATTAACGGTTTCTTACTACTTTTACGATGACGCATACAATCACCCTTCTTCTATCGATATCTTACCACTTAAGGAATTTAATGTGTTGCCGTTTCCGGAGCCGAAAGTATTCATCTGCTGCGCGGTACGGTCCGAGCCACAGTTCGGTCTCGAACCTCGGTTGAAGCCTTTCCAAAAACCGGAAAGTCTCCAACACGCCCGGTGGTGTAATGGCTGAAGCCGTAACGCCACTTTCGCTGCATATGAATGCTTTCGGCTCCTCCAACTAATTTATTTTTTCATAATAAAATGAATAATACTTACAATCATTTAAATAAATTACTGCTGGGTCGTTCTAACAAAAATCATATTCAATATGGTAACTAAGCAAATTTAAAGATTAATCTAAAAAATTTAATTCTTAGAATATATTCAAAACTTACATTTAAAACAGATTTATTAACCATCGCAATAAAAGAACGAATCGGAAGAGCTGAGAGTATCCACCCGCTGTGGGTGTGGCGTTATTGCTTTAGCAATTACACCACCGGGCGAATTTGGATACTTGCCGAACTTTGGCAAGGATTCAAATCGAGGTTCGAGACCGCACTTCGGCTCGGACCGGTCCGCATAGCAGGTGAATACTCTCAGCTCTGGAGATGATATATTTCAATAGTATGTCTGAACAATAATTTTAGTGCAATTGTTTTACCCAACTAAGTTTTTGTAAAATATATAAATTTTAATTTTTATTAATATAAGGGAGGTATCTGAAGCCATATTTCATGATATTTCCCCTTTTTTGACTTCAATTTAACCTGACCAAAGGGCAATTATTAGAAAAAAATATCCTTTAAAACGGCAATGGTACCCCTTTCAAACCCCTCTGGCCATTTATTTCAAGCCAAAAGGCCCAAAAAAAGACGAATTGTATTTTTATTAATCTTTTTAATATTTCTTTAATAATTGGGGTTGTAAATTAGATTTAAATTAATTATAATCAAAATCAATTATTACATCTCAATTCAAACGACTGTGTGTAGACCACTGAAAAGTGGTTAGGGAGAATAAGAGATAAATTAAAAACCGGGAGGGGATTTCTTGGGGTCTAATTCAGAATTTTTAAACATTAAAGACGTCAGTACTGCTTTTAAGATTAAAGGAAAATATTACGATGCTATTTCCCACATTAACTTGGAAGTACACCATGATGAAATTCTTGCCATTGTCGGTGAGTCAGGTTGTGGTAAAAGTACTTTAGCTACGACCATCATGGGACTGCATGATCCATCAGAAACAAAAATCACTGGGGAAGTTGATTTTGAAGGTACCAATTTATTAAAACTCGACGAAAATGGCTACAACCAATTCCGTGGCGCTAAAATCGGTATGATTTTCCAAGATCCACTTTCTGCATTGAATCCATTAAAAAGAATTGAAGATCAAATCAGTGAAGTTATGAATTATCATACTAAATTCACTGCTGAACAAAAGCATCAAAGAGTTTTGGAATTGTTGGACCAAGTTGGTATCGTCAATCCCAAACGGACGGCTCATCAATTTCCACATGAGTTATCTGGTGGTATGAGACAACGTGTTATCATCGCCATTGCCATCGCCTGCAAGCCAGATTTAATCATCGCTGACGAACCAACCACTGCTTTGGATGTAACTATCCAAGCTCAGATTCTAGATGTTCTCCGTGATATCCAAAAAGAAAATCACGCCGGAATCATCTTAATCACCCACGATTTAGGAGTTGTTGCTGAAACGGCTGACCGTGTTGCTGTTATGTATGCCGGTCAAATCGTTGAAGAAGGCTCAGCCGAACAAATCTTCGACCAACCAAAACATCCCTATACGCGTTCACTATTAAGATCAATGCCTCAACTTGATAAAGAAAATGATGACTTATACGTCATTAAAGGTAACGTTCCTTCATTACAAAAGATGCCTACTGATGGTGATCGTTTTGCACCAAGAATTCCTTGGTTGCCAGATGATGCTCACGAAGCTGAACCAAGTATGCATGAAGTTGACGACGGTCATATCGTTCGTTGTACATGTTACAAATCGTTCACCTTTCCTGATGAACAACAAGGGGGTGCAACAGCATGAGTTTAGTTGAAATTAAAGACTTAAAAGTTCACTACCCTATCCGATCCGGCTTCTGGAATCGTATTACTGATTCAGTTAAAGCTGTCGATGGTATCAGTTTCAACATTGAAGCTGGTGAAACATATGGTCTAGTTGGTGAATCTGGTTCTGGTAAATCAACCACTGGTAAATCAGTCGTTGGTCTCGAAAAGGTCACTAGCGGATCAGTTATGTATAAAGGAAAAGATATTACTAAAAAGTCTAATCGTAAGAGTCTTGATTACAATCACGATGTTCAAATGATTTTCCAAGATTCACTTTCCAGTTTAAATCCTCGAAAGAGAATTGAAGATATCATCGCTGAACCACTTCGTAACTTTGAACACCTAACTAAAGATGAAGAAAAATTACGTGTCTTACAATTACTCGATATTGTCGGACTTGATGCTGATGCTTTATATAAGTATCCTCACCAATTCTCCGGTGGTCAAAGACAACGTATCGGTGTTGCTAGAGCCGTTGCCACTAATCCAAAATTGATTATCGCTGACGAACCTGTTTCCGCTTTGGACTTATCAGTTCAAGCACAAGTTCTTAACTTTATGAAAAAGATTCAACGTGAATTTGGTATTTCTTACCTATTTATTTCTCACGATTTAGGTGTTGTCAGACATATGTGTAACAACATCGCCATCATGAACCGTGGACGTTTAGTTGAAATCGGTACTAGAGATGATATTTACAATCACCCAATGCACATTTATACTAAACGACTTTTAGCTGCTATTCCTGAAACAAACGTTAGTCAACGTGCTGAACATCGTGCTCAACGTTTGGCAGTCGAAGAAGTTTATCGCGAACAACAAGATAAATATTATGACAAAGATGGTCAAGCTTATCCACTAGTTCAAATTACACCAACTCATTCAGTTGCATTACCTGAGGATTTGGTTGAACAACTCAAGCATGAAGGCGAGGTGCAAGCATAATGTGGAAAACAATTCTCCGTCGTATCTTAATTATGATTCCTGAAGTTATTATTCTTAGTATTTTAGTTTTCCTACTAGCTAAAGCGATGCCTGGTGATCCATTCACCGGTTCCATTAATCCTAGATCTGACCCAGCTCAAATCCATCATTTGATGAAACTCAACGGTCTATATGATCCTTGGTATCAACAATATTGGAACTGGGTTGTTCACTTATTCCATGGAAACTTAGGAAATAGTTATCAATATCAAGAGCCTGTAACTCGTTTGATTGGTAGCCGTGCTGTTAATACTCTTTGGTTAGCATTATTCACAACTATTTTGACATATTGCTTTGCTTTACCAATGGGTATGTTCGCTGCTAAGCATGAAGGTAAATTACCTGATTCAATTATCAGAGTTTACACATACGTTACTTACTGTATTCCATTCTTCGTTATCTTAGTTATCGGTGTTTGGATCTTCGGTTACGTGCTTGGCTGGTTCCCAACAACTGGTTCAATTTCATCAACGGCAAATCCAGGGTTACCAACAGTTGGGTCCCGTTTCTACCATATTCTATTACCTGGTATCTTGGGTGCATTATTCGGAACCGTCAACGTCGTTCAATACCTTCGTTCAGAAGTTATCGATGCTAAACGTTCTGACTATGTTAGAACAGCTCGTTCAAAAGGTGTTCCTTCAAAAGATATCTACAGACACCATATTTTTAGAAATTCACTCTTACCAATTGCAGCTTTTGCAGGTTACTCAATTACCGGATTGTTAAACGGTTCCCTATTTACCGAAACCGTCTTCTCATATCCAGGTATGGGACTACTCTTCATTAACTCAATTAGTTACCGTGATTACACTGTTATCACCGCATTAGTTTTAATTTACGGAATTTTGAATCTACTAGGTACCCTACTTTCAGATATCATCCTAAGTATCGTCGATCCTAGAATTCGTATTCAATAAGGGGGCCGTTAAATTATGGAAGAAAATTTAAACAGACATTCACGTATTTCAGCGGCTGATCTTGAGAGGCTTTCTAAAGAAGCCCAACAAGAAGCAACTCCAAGTTCTGCCAAAATTATTTGGAGCGAATTCAAGGCCGACAAGCCAGCTATGGTTGCGCTAGTTATCGTTGTAGCTTTCATCTTATTCGTTATGATTGCTTCACTATTTATCGATACACCGAAGATGATGGAAACAAACATCATGAATTACAATACTGCACCTGGTACTAATGGTTTCATACTTGGAGCTGATACTGGTGGACGTTCGATTGCACAACAATTGATCGTTGGTTCTAGAAATTCAATTGGTATCGCCATTGGATTGACAATTATTTCATCAACCTTTGGTATTTGCTGGGGACTTATCTCCGGTTACTTCAACGGTTACATCGACTGGGGTATGCAACGTGTGTATGACTTCATGATGATGCTACCTATGACTATGATGATCATCGTTTTAGTTACAATCATCAAAAATTACAACGCTGTTACTTTAACCTTAATTTTTTCAATCTTTTACTGGGAAGGTACTTCACGTTTGATTCGTTCTCGTACCCTTTCTGAATCAGAAAAAGATTACGTTGCTGCTGCTAAAACTTCTGGTACTAGCAATTTCAAGATTATCTTTAAAGAAATCATGCCTAACATTTCATCCCTAATTATCGTTGATACAACACTATCTTTCGCCGAAAATATCGGGGTTGAAACTGGTCTTTCATACTTGGGATTTGGACTTCCAATTCATACACCATCACTTGGTACTTTGATTGCTAACGCCAATGATCCTAACAACATCACCCAATACTGGTGGACATGGTTGCCAGCCGCACTCTTAATCATCATTTTATGTTTATCAATCAGTTACATCGGACAAGTTGTTCGTCGTTCTGCTGATGCTTCTCAACGTCAAGGCGCCGAAGCTTAATATTTGTAAAATCATACCTAACAATTGAAAGAAGTGATGCCTACATCATTACAAAAGCATCTTCCAGTTCTCTTTCTTTATTACACAACCAAATCATCTTTCAACAAGTGGTTTTGGTAAAAAATATTTAGGGTTTAAAAAATTTCCAAGGGGGAAATATATATGGTTAAAACAAAAACAAAGCTAGCCACAGTTGCCATCACTTTTCTAGCAGCTCTTACACTAGCTGGATGTTCTAACAATAGCAGCTCAGAAAGCTCCAATGCAGCTGTTAAACTTCCAACAGCCTATAACAACAAAGCTGCTACAAATAAAAATGCTACTAAGAACGGTACTTTGAAATTAGCTATCGTTAATAATGCTCCATTCCAAGGTATCACCGATCCTATTCTTGCTTCTAACAATGAAGATGCTCAGGCCTTTGCACCAGGTGGTCAAAACAATTTGTTCAACGTTGACAAGAACTACAAGATCATCGATGGTGGACTTGCTAATCAAAAACTTGACCGTAAAGCTAAGACTGCCACAATCACAATCCGTAAAGATGCTAAGTGGTCAAACGGCTCACCTGTTACTGCTAAAGACGTTGAATACGCTTATGAAGTTTTAGGTAACAAAGAAACTACTTCACAACAATATTCATCTGACTTCGAAGATATCGAAGGTATGTCTGAATATCACAAGGGTAAGGCTGATACTATCTCAGGTATCACATTCCCAGACGGCGAAACTGGTAAAGTTGCTGTCATCCACTTCAAGAAAATGGCTCCAAGTATGAAGTTCTCTGGTAACTCATACATTTGGGGAACTGTTGAACCTTACGAATACATCAAAGATGTTCCTATCGCTAAATTGGCTTCTTCAGAACAAATCCGTAAGAACCCTATCTTCACAGGTGCTTACAAGTTGGATAAAGTCGTTGAAGGTGAATCAACATCATGGTCACCAAACAAGTACTACTACGGTAAGAAAGCTCAAATCGGTCACATTACTTTGAACGTTGTTTCAATGAATAATATCGACAAAGCTCTTCAATCTAAGAAGTACGATACAGTTGCTCCATCAGTTGCTGGTGCACTTGGTGGTACTGATTACAAGAACTTGAAGAACCTTAAAGGATTTACTAAAGTTGGACAACCTGCTTTAGGTTACAGCTACTTTGCCTTTAACTTAGGTCACTACGATACTAAAACTGGTAAGAACGTTGCTGATCCAAACAAGAAGATGGCTAACAAGAGTCTTCGTCAAGCTATGATGTATGCTCTAAACGTTGACCAAGTTTCAAAGAAGTTTGGTAATGGTATCAAGTGGCGTGCTAATACTTTGATTCCACCAGTATTTAACAAGTACTACGACAAGTCTGCTAAGGGTTACCCACTAAACATGAAGAAAGCTAACAAGTTACTTGATGACGCTGGTTACAAGAAACGTAACGGTAGCAAGTGGCGTTCAGATCCAAAGGGTAAGAAACTCGTTATCTACTTCGGTGCTATGACAAGTAGTGCTACTACAGAAGCTACATACCAAGATTATCTACAACAATGGCACAAGGTTGGTTTGGACGTTAAGTACACTAGCGGCAAACCAGTTGAAATGAACAGTTTCTACGATACTCTTCAAAAACCAGAACAAAACAAGATGGATATCTGGTTAGGTGCATGGTCATTATCATCAGAACCATCACAATCACAAATGTACGGTGATACTGCTGCATTCAACATGGGTCACTTTGTAACTGCTAAGAATACTAAGTTGATCAACCAAATGAATGATAGTTCTGCTTGGAACGATAAGACACGTGCTAAGACATTCAAAGAATGGCAAGAATACATGAACAACCAAGCTGGTGTTGTCGGTGAACAATTTAACTACGCATGGCAACCAGTTAACAACCGTGTTAAAGGATTCGACCTTAGCCCTGCTAACGATGAATTCTTCAGTAACCTTACATTGACTTCTTCGAAGTTGAAGTAGTCAATGGGCTCCGTTATTCATAATCAATTGGCTGTTCTCCCATATTACACACACATAAAAAAATAGCTAATTGGTTGTTTTAAAACCTCAGAAAAAGCTGAAACACTTGGATAATTCCCGATCCAAGCTGCTTCAGCTTTTTTGTTGTTTTTATAATTTGAATTCTTTAGTTCCTGCCGCCGGAAGGTACGAGATAGTCCCCTGCTGTGTGACCGGTGCGAGCCAAGGTCTCGCGCCTCGATTTTGAGCTTCGCATAAACTGCGAATCTCAAAATACGTCAGTGGAGTAAGGACTAAAGTCCTAACACCACTTGCACTGCTGGTGGACTATCTCGCACCTTCCGGCTCTTGTATTCAATTATTATTTGTTTTGTGTATTATTACTTGGTATTACTATTTATCGCTTAAAAAAGCTTTTAATTGGACATCATTATTATCATATCTGAAGCCATCTGTCACCTTACTATTAGCCGCTACTTTTCTTACATCTGGCATTGATTCAGAAACTGATGAACTGCCACTTGTTGTGAATGGAACGACTGTCTTGCCACCAAAATCATACTTTTCAAACAATGTGTGAAATATCATTGGCATCTTTCCGTTCCAAGTTGGATAGCCTAAATAAACCGTGTCATAGTTGGCTAAATCTGGTATTTCTGTCTTCAATACTGGATGAATTTGGTCTTCATATTCCTTTTGAGCAACTGGAACGTAATTGCTGTACCCTTCTGGATATGGTGTAACTGGTTGTAACCGAATGATGTCTGCATTAGTGATTTCTTGAATCTTTTCAGCAGCTTTTTTAGTATTATTTGATAGTGAAAAATAGATGATTAATTTCTTCATAAATATGCTCTCCTCGTTTTTATATTTAATAATTTAAAACCTATTTCCGTATTGTCGAACACAAACAACTTATCCAATGATTGAATGATAAAAAGCAAATATAATTATTATTGAGAACAATCTCGGCTAATTTAATCATTCATCCCATAAGATAATTTAGTTGGAAGAGCTGAGAGTATTCATCCGCAGCGAAAGTGGCGTTATTGCTTTAGCAATTACACCACCGGACGTGTTGGAGCCTTACCAGTTTGTGGTAAGGCTTCAACCGAGGTTCGAGACCGCCCTTTGGCTCGAACCGTGCCGCGCAGCAGATGAATACTCTCAGCTCTGGAAACGGAATCCCATATAACCCCAAGTCTAGACCTTAAAGTACACTTCAAAGCAAGCATTTTGTCGTTGTGCTATCCTTAATATATGTCTATTTTGAGGAGAGATTAATTTAAAAATGAATATTGAAGAAGATTCATCGTACCAACAAATGATCAATGGGGAGTTATACCTAGAGTCAAAAGACTTAGCTGCCTTACGTGACGACGTTCGTGCTAAATTGATGGACTACAATCGTATTGCCAACAATGACGAACGTAATAGCAAGATCAAGAGTTTGATGAAATCGGTCGGCGATAGATTCTTTGTTGAACCAACGATTTACTTTAGCTACGGAGTTAACATTACAATTGGTAACCATTTCTACGCTAACCACGATGTAATGCTCTGTGATGAAGGTAAAATCACTATCGGTAATGATGTTAAGTTTGGACCTAAAGTCGGTCTCTACACTCCACAGCACCCATTGGACCCATCGGTTCGTCGGACTGAAGCTGAAAGAGTTTCACCTATTACTATCGGTAATGACGTTTGGGTCGGCGGCGGCGCAAGCATCTTACCAGGTGTCACTTTAGGAAACAACGTCATTGTTGGTGCTGGATCTGTCGTTACACATTCATTCCCTGACAACGTTATTGTTGTTGGAAATCCTGCTCGTATATTGAGAGAAAATAAACCTGAAAAATAATAGTTAATATAAAAATGGAGCTACTAATTATGAGATTAGTAACTCCATTTTTTTATAATTTTTATGCCTTACGACTAATAGCCAAACTATCATGTGAACCTAGCTTTCCGTTGTGTGCTAGGCGAACTACAAGGTCAGCTACACTGCTGCTGGCAACTGTATCTGTTTTAGACAAACCACCTTTGCGGACGATTTCATAATTATCGACATCTTGTCCATTATCTAACCATGTAGGACGGACAACTGTGTAATTCAAATCTGAAGCAGCGATTGCGTCGACTACTTGTTGATATGGTGCCAAAATTTCGCCATCGTTTAAATTGCCTGACGCACCGTTTGTGGTTGGTACTTCATTGTAAAGTCCCATTGATGTTAAGAATATGAAGCGTCTGACTCCCTCTTTGTCCATTGCATCAATAATCTTTTGGATCAACAGCTCTTCGTTACTATCGAGTGATACTAATACCACATCAATACCTTTCATCGCATCGTCCAAAATTTCTTCATCAATAATGTCTCCTTGAAATACACGTTCACGTTTTTCGTCAATTGTTAAAAGTCCCGTGTAGCGTGCCATCAAAGTAATATTATCATCAGTTTTGTCCAAGAAAAATTTCGCCGCTTTTTGCCCCATTAAGCTCGTTGCGCCAATAATTAATACATTTGCCATTTACTCTACCTCCGATTGTTTTACCTCTCTGTTACACGTCTATCCTAAACCTTTCTTGAAAATCTTGCTGGAAGGACACAAAATAAGCCGATAATCTTTTTAGGATTATCGGCTTACTTGTGGTTGTATGGTTACTACTACACTACTTGGTTGGAAATTTTTGATGAATGGTTTTGGTGTATCGATTGGTTCTAGGCAGTGGCTCTAAAACGAGCTACGATGGGGCGCCCAACTCCGCTCTCTCTCTAATACAATATAGCATTCATACTAGGATAACTATTGTCGCCTGGTGTATATAAAACTCGACAATTGATTTTATTGATCAAGGATTTAATCAGTAACTTATTGTGCTCTACTGAATATGAACTTCCATCGTTAAACGAAACTAATGATTTAACATCCCGATTGTTTAAAGCTAGATCAATAATGCTCAAGTCATTGATAACTCTATTCTTTTCCCCGGCGGCTTTGACATTGTTCTTAACTTGTTCCACTTCGGCAATTCTTTCAAAAGCGAAGTAATCATTTACTCTTTCGGCTAATTCAGCACGGAACAGATTCATGACTGATCCATGCATGATTCCACCGATATAAGGACTATTCTTGTACGACTTCAAATATACATCTAATGTTTCTGACAAGCCTGCTAATACAAATGTATAACCTTTTGCTCGATTTAAATTCGTTAACTCTTTGTCTAAATATTGGTAATAAATACTTTGATCTTTTTGTTGCTCTTCGGATTTAGTACGATGTCCGTGATATGTTGCTGTTAAACCACCATATGAACCGGAGTTCACATTGGAATTAGCGTCAAAGTCTGAATAGTAGTCGGAAAATCTCGTGTGCAAGTCAGGCAATTCGACTTCTTTCAGACTATTAATATCAATAACGTTAATGCGGTCACGACTGATATTTAGCAAGTAATCTGGTCTCTTAACATTTTCTTCGGGGAGCAAGAGATCTTGAATCAAGAAAGTATTTCCAACATGTTCTTTGGCTAAAACTGTGTGTTCCATGGCTCTAATTTCCATGTTCTCATTGTTGGCAAAAATCAATAAGGCTCTTTTATCTGAGTTCCATAATTTTCTATCAAGGATCAGGGATTCGAGATTTTTTACTGCGTTATTCCATTCCCGACGTGGATAATTTAGTTCTAAGTCTTTTTTGACATCCTTCAAAAGATTTTTGTAGGCAAGTAAGTTAGTTTCTGCCTGAGGAGTTTCCGGATGAATCGGTAAGATAATGCTGATTTTTGGTTCGTTATCGGATGTTAAAAGTTTCATTAGGTTATCGTTTTTTAATTTCATAGTTCATCTCCTTGTTTAAAATCTTATCGTTATCATTAGTATATTGTTATATTATCATGGCGTAGTCAATTTGTCCAACATTTTAATAATTATTTTGATAATTAAATGCGATGATTTTTTGTAATTTTAATGTGAACACAAAAAAAGCCTGAACCTCAACGGATTCAAGCTCTTTTAAAATAGTTCAATTTTAACCCTGTGTAGAGTTATGAGAATGTTCTGGTGCAGTATCAGGCATGGCGTTCAATGTCTTCATGTCCTCAGCGCTAATCTCAAAGTCTAACTTGGTATTAGCAACAATATGTTCCTTGTGAACAGCCTTTGGTAATGGCAAAACATCATTTTGGATAACAAATTGAATGGCCAATTGTGGAACACTGACATGATACTTTTCAGCAATCTTCAAAACGTCTTCGTTGTGGATCAAGCCGCCTGTAGCAAGTGGTGAGTATGCCTCAACCAAAATATCATTCTTTTTAGCAAATGAAGTAATCTTAGGTTCTGTGTAACCAATATAGTATTGAATTTGATCAACCATTGGCTTAACAGTTGCTGTCTTCATAACATTTTCTAAATCGTGAACGTTAAAGTTTGAGACACCGATAGCCTTAACACGGCCAGAGTTGTAAATTTCTTCCATAGCGCGCCATACATCAAGATTTTGCTTGTCATAATTAGCACCAATTTCACTCCAAGGCCATGGAGCGTGAACCAAATAGAGGTCCAAATAATCTAAATCAAGTTTTTTCATAGTTGTCTCAAAGTCAGCTAGAGCACCGTCATAAGACTTTGTTTGGGCAGGTAATTTAGAAGTAACGAACAAGTCCTCACGTTTAACACCGGAGTCTTTAATACCCTGTCCAACTTCTTTTTCATTGCCATAAACAAGTGCAGTATCAATATGTCTGTAACCTGTTTCGATAGCGTCAGAAACAGCTTGTCTTGCTTGGTTAGCAGGAATTTGCCATGTACCAAATGCTACCTTGGGAATTTTAACACCATTATAAATATCAAATGTATCAGTTAATTTTGTCATATAAATGCTCCCTTCATCATTAAGAATGATACTCCTTAGAGTTAACTCTAGGTCAAACATTTAATCCAATTTATCAAAAGAAATTACTTTTTCCATTTTTTCCAAACGTGGATTCAATGTTTTCTGCATCCAAACAATATCGAGCCAGCGATTAAACTTAAAACCTACCTTTTTAAACGTCCCAACCTTCTCATAACCACATTTTTCATGAAATTTAACACTATTCGCATTTTCTTCTGTGATACAGGCCATCAAATTAACGACACCTTGTCTTTTTAAAGTATTTTCCAAATGTTGATACAATGTTGTACCCACACCATGACCCTCATACTCACGATCTACGTAGATACTCGACTCAACCGTCCAAGCATATGCGGCTCGAGTTTTATAGGCGTGAGCGTAAGCATATCCACGAATTTTATTATTATCATCAACCGCTACTAGATATGGAAAGCTTTCTAGAATATTATGGATACGTTTTTTGAAATCTTCTACAATTGGAACGGCATCTTCAAAAGTAATTGTCGTATTAATAATGTAGGGCGCATAAATATCCAACAATTCTTGCGCATCATTTTCAGTTGCCTGTCTAATCTTAATCATTCCTGATTCCTTCTTGGTAAAAGATTTAATAATTGAACATTATAGACTTTTCGGTAATTTTTGGCACAAAAAAATACCGTTTATGATCCCGAAGGGAGATAAACGGTATTTCCAATTATTTATGATACGAAAAAAGGAACTGACCTAAGTCAATTCCTTTATATTAGCGTGGCAACTCCCTATCCTCGCGGGTAGTTTCCCACCAACTACTTTCGGCGCGGAGAAGCTTAACTTCTGTGTTCGGCATGGGAACAGGTGTATCCTTCTCACTATCGCCACCACACTATTTTCGCTCGTACCCT
>NZ_BTTQ01000011.1:0-64947 GCF_036246245.1 Companilactobacillus muriivasis | reverse complement strand
TCTAGCACCAAGACGAAAAACCTCTTTCATTGTTTGTGTGAGAACTCCAATGATACCTGATTTTTACGTCTTGGTGTTTTTATTTTGTCATTTTTCTAAAGTGGCTAACTTGATTATAAAATTCGCCTTTGAAATTCATCGACTCTCAGAAGAATAAAATCAACACTACCGATACCGAGGGAATGTTCAAAAATGATTCTAAACTAACTGAAATTAATCTATCTAAAAATGATGTAACTCAAATTGAAAATATCAGTCATATGTTTGAGAATGACACCTCTCTCCAATCGATAACTTTCTCAAAAAATAGTTTTCAAAATATCACTGACGGACGTTACGCATTTGCAAATGATGTAAAATTACAAAAATTTATCAGTACTGATAAACCCGATTTGTCTAGTACTAATGCTTGGAGAACAAATTCCGAGGCCCTTCAAACTAATTCGAAAGTAATAATAAATCTAATTTCCATGTTCAAAAATGATATAAGTCTAGATAGTTTAAACCTATTTAATTGGTCCTGGGCAAAAACTACAAAGACTGGTGACTCTACTATTAATGAGGGAATGTTTGATGGTACCAATTTAAATTCTATTGCTCTAAACCCTAATCTTCGATTCAATCCGAATACCTATTTAACTTCCAATAAGGGTACTAGTTGGAAAGGATACACAAAGGATCATGACATTTATACCCCAACCGGTGATACATTTACCGGTATTCCTATTTCTAAGGATGATGGAACTATCATCAATGGTTTAGGATATTTTTATAATGGTTCTGGAAATCATTTGTCCAACACATCTGATGTGGTATATTACCATGCCGTTGAAAATACCTCTCAGAATATAACCGTAACCAACCAAGTGACTATTCATACTAACCTGAATTATGATGTCACCACCAATGCAACTGGAACTATTGGTCGGTTGACCCCTGTCACCCCCAAAGAACAATGGACCTTTCCAGACGGCAAAGTTTATTACTTAGAACCTAATCAAGAAATAAATGCCGTTCTTGGTCTGACACAATCGACGGCTAATGAAACAGCAATATACAAACTTAAGCCAGCCAATGGTGAAAAAAATAAAGAAATAACAATAGACGGACAAAAAATAACAATCGATATTCCCGATGGCTCTGTTAGTAATCATACGGAAATAACAATCTCTGAAGATAATTTACCTAAAGGATACACATTCAAACAGAACACCATTAACACTATTAAAATAACTTATAACAATGATGATTCAAAAAATCCGTACACAATTGACTCCTCAGAAATTGAGATTGTTCCAAAATCTGTTTCAGAAAATCATGCATCAATAAACACACCTGTAGGTTCAAAAGATTTTACTATACCCGCAGGTACTATCTTTTCAAAATCAAAACCTTTTACCCTACCTCAAGTTGATGGTTATACAACTAACAATGTGATAGCTGTATATAATCCTGAAGGTACCGTCCTAATAGATTCTGAAACTAAAAAGGTTATTGACCCCACCGATTCTAGTATTTATAAAGGAAAAGAAACTCAACCAGGATCATTTGAAGTAACTTTAAAAGACGGATCACATGGTTCAACCGATTATGGAACTGAATATGTTGGGAAAACTGTATTTATCAATTCTCCTGAAATTTTAGGTTACAAACCCGACCAAAAGCAAATTAAGGGAATTATTGACGTCAAAGGTAAATTCATTCCTGATCCAGATTCAACCTACTCCTACACGGGAGATACAGTGAAAAAAAGTGAGTTAACGGTACCTACTCCAGAAGGTAACAAAACAATAACTATTCCCCAAGGTAATATCGGTACTTCCACTACTATTGATTTACCTGAAGTTCCTGGATACACCACAAAAAAAATCAAGGTAAAATATGTAGTCGACGAGAATAAACAGGAAACTGTTATATTTCAAGACTACGATGACAAGACCGTTGACCCCAGCAAAATCAATAATTATCAAGGAAATAATACCGATCCTGGGACTTATACTTTCACTTTAAAAGATGGTTCCAAAGCCGAGATTTCTTATGGCAAAGAAACAGTTGGGAAAAAGGTCCAATTTAAGGCTCCCACAATAAACGGTTACCACACAGAGCCAGGTGCACAAATCACCGGAACCATCAATGCTGAAGGAAAACTTATCCCTGACTCATCCCCTGATTCAATCTATCAGGGAGATATACTTGACGTATCCCATAAATCAGTAAATACACCTAGTGGTGCAATGAATCTGGAAATCCCCAAAGGTACTGTCGGTACTTCAAAGCAAATAGATTTACCCGAAGTTTCTGGCTATACGACTTCAAAAATAACAGTCATTTATAACGCCAACAAAACCGTTACGTTATTGAATGATAAGAATAACGTTATTGATCTAAATAAACTTTCTAACTACATTGGAAAAAGATTCAATTCTGGAACCTTCCATTTCAAATTAAATGATAAATCTGCCGGTAGCACTACTTATGGTCCCGTATCAGTTGGCAATTCTTTGAAAATCAAATCGCCCGCTATCAAGGGATATACACCTGTAAATGAAGAAATATCTGGAAAAATCGACTCAAATGGCGACTTCATTCCTGATAACCCCAAAGATTTAAACTATACACCGATTACACTTACCGGACATTCTCAAACGATATTAACACCAGTGGGTAAAGAAACTCTCCAAATTCCAGACGGAAAAGTTGGAACTTCAACCCCCATCACTCTACCAGGAGTGGATGGCTACACATCCCCAAAATTTCAGGTTAACTATGGACCTAACGGTATAACAATCAGCGACATCAACAACAATCATTCCATTGATTTCAACAACTCCAACTTTTACACAGGAGTCACAGTTGCTGGTGCAAAACTTATCGTCAAAAATCCTAATGGACTTGAAACAATCACCCTGACAATTCCTGAAGGAAAGTATGGAGACAATTCGAAAACAATTTCAGCTCCAAACTTACCCGGCTACTTCGCTCCCACAATCATCGCTACTTACCAACCCGATGGCACGCTCAAAATTATTGATGCCAAAAATCCAAAACTAGTAATTGATCAAAAACAGACTTTAACGTACAAAAAAAAGCCCTCAAGGGGCTCAAGCCATCACAATATTAAACGACCAGATGTTTCATATACCAATCCAATCAAACAAACGATTTCAACTTTTGCAGATAAAGTGGCTGTACAAATTTTTCAACTGGATTCAAATAAACAAATGAATTTTGTTACCAACCGTGTCCTAAATAATGCAATTAGTTGGAACAGTGATGCCAAAATAACAGTGAATGGTATTAATTATTATCGGATTGCTGCCAACGAATGGGCTCAAGCAAACCAAGTTTATTCATACAATCCAATTGATGAACGAATCAGAACTTATGACGATTCAGCCAAATTACTTTACCAAGCTGAAAATAAACTAATTTCCAATCGTGAGCTTTCCGTAAATAGTGCATGGATAACCGACCGTGAAACTGAAATTAATGGTCAGCAATATTACCGTGTAGCAACAAATGAATTCGTCAATGCAAATGACGTCTACATTTACTCACCTGTGAATCTAATCGTAACTACTCATAAAGTCCAAACTAAAATTTACACTGCTAAAGGAGACTTAGTCACTGACCGCTCACTTGCAAATAACACGAGTTGGAAAGTCGACAGCATCACTTATATCAATAATGAAAAATATTATCGCGTTGCCACAAATGAATTCATCAAAGCATCTGATATAGCAGTTAAAGATGTTCATTAATTTTGGGGATAAGTTAGGGGAAAAAATGGATACTTTTGAAATGAGAAAAGCATATTTTGAATGGCTCAGAGAAAACGAAAAATATACCGAATTATCATCCAATTCAATTCGTATTGAGACTCCTTTTTTAGATAACTCTCTTGATAAGATCATTTTATACGTCAAAAATAGTGGTTCTAAAATTGTCATATCTGATAATGGTTGGACTTTAGATTACCTTGATAATCACGATTTTACTTTCAAAATAGGATCATCCAAATATATTTTGTTACATTCTATTTTGAAAACCTTTGACTTAGGTATATTCGATGGTGAGATATACGTTGAATGTGTCGAGGATAATTTCCCTCTGGCAAAGCAAAAAATACTTCAAGGATTAATCAGAATAAATGATTTAACATTTCTGAGTGGCACAAATTAATTAAGAATTTCAGCTGTAGGGTGACGAGAAAAATGCAGTCTGCTATGAAGGTGGCGTTAGAGCTTTAGCTCTTACACCACAGGACGAGTTTTGAAATTCGCGAGTTTATGCGAAGTTCAAAATCGAGGTTTGAGATCGCCCTCTGGCTCAAACCGGTACTCATAGCAGAACTGCATTTTTCTCGTCACCCGAAAGCGGCATACTTCAAGGCAACAAAAAAAAAGCAGCTGAACAATATCGTTCAACTACTTTGATGATGCGGGTAAGAAGATTCGAACTTCCACGGAGAAAACTCTCCACAAGATCCTTAGTCTTGCGCGTCTGCCAGTTCCGCCATACCCGCATGCACGTTCTATAATACACATAATTAAAAAATATTTCAAGCTGAAATATTAAGATCTTTAATATATTTCAACTTGCCACGGCAAATGCCACAGACATACTTTTGTGTATTCAATTTCTTAACGCGCCGATAGATATGATGACAGTTGCTGCATTCATAAATATGATAAGTTTTTTTCTTAACACTACTTTGAATTGGCGAATAACGTAACCCACCAACTTGCTGCAATAAAACCTTAAAAGTATGATCTCGATGTTGTGCTGGTAAGCCGTCGTTATACAAGTGATAGTGGCACAATTCATGTTTGATGACTCCTACCAAAGTATCATATCCGAACTGTTCATAAATCTTAGGATTGATATCAATATGCCGGTCATTTAAATGAAATCTACCACCAGTTGTCTTCAAACGACTGTTAAAACAAGCTTGATGAATAAAAGGCTTCCCAAAATATTCTTGGGAAACCTTTTTTATTAACTCGGTTAATTCCTGATTATTCATTATGCCAAGTCAGTTAATTTTTGAATTAATTTAGAAAATCTATCCATATATTCGTCTTGCTTCTTTTCAGCTTCATCAAAAGCGTGACGATCAACTTGCTTGTCAGCACCGATACTGTCAGTCATTTCTCCACAGCCTTCAACATACTTCTTAAATGCAGAAACTAGTGAGATATGAGTTCCCATCAATCTTGCAGGAGCCTTACCTTTTTCAAGTTTAGCTAGAGCTTCTTGATAGTTCTTTGTTCCAGTAGCGAAATCTTTTTGGATCTTACCGTATTCAACATCGTCCATCTTATCAACTTTACTACGATCCAAGGCACCACGAATCTTTTCGTATTCTGGGTTCAACTTATCTTGCTCTTCCTGGATTGATTGAACAGTATTGTTAATTAATTGACCGTATTGCATAGCTCTTTTTTGTGCGGCATTCATAATAATTACCTCTTATTTTCTTCTTGTGTCTTCTCAGCATAAATATCTCGTTCAACTGTAAATCTTGGACG
Organism: Companilactobacillus muriivasis; assembly: GCF_036246245.1. Classification (NCBI taxonomy): domain Bacteria; kingdom Bacillati; phylum Bacillota; class Bacilli; order Lactobacillales; family Lactobacillaceae; genus Companilactobacillus; species Companilactobacillus muriivasis. The sequence continues at coordinate 59,416 of NZ_BTTQ01000011.1, read as the reverse complement.
TTGCTTAACCTCGTTAAAGATTTTACCAACATACTCGCCGATGACACTAATACTAATTAATTGTACACCACCGAGTGCCCAAATGGATATCATTAATGACGACCAACCAGGGATTACATCGCCATTGATTTTTCGAATAAAACTGTAAATCAGCAATAATATACTGATGAATACGATGAAAAATCCTAATCCCATAATCAACTTAATTGGCACGATTGAAAATGATGTTACACCATCGACGGCAAATTTAATCATTTTGCGTAATGGATACTTTGATTCTCCAGCAAAACGTTCTTTTCTGGCGTAATATACTTTGGCAGATTTGAATCCCACTAATGGAACAATTCCACGTAAGAATAAATTCCGCTCACGATAACTCAACAATACTTGGCAGGCACGTTGACTCATCAAACGATAATCAGCTGAATCAGGCACCAGTTTTACACCTAAGAATCCCATAAACTTATAGAATGCTTCAGCTGTGCTACGCTTAAAAGCTGTATCAGTATCACGATTGTTTCTAACGCCATAGACAACTTCGGCACCCTTAAGATACTCGTCGACCATCTTCGGAATCGCATTAACATCATCTTGAAGATCAGCATCTATCGTTATAACGGCGTCAGAATCTTTTGATGCACTAGTAACTCCAGCCAATAATGCTCCCTGATGCCCGAAGTTGCGGCTTAGTTTAACTCCTGTAACGGCGTTATGCTTCTTTGAAAATTCATCAATCAATTCCCAAGTTTTATCTTTACTACCATCATCCACAAAAACAATCTTACTTTTCTCAGAGATTTTCTTTGCAGCTACCAAGCCATCAACAATGGCTGACAACTCTTTAGTAGTCTCATGTAGTACCTCTTCCTCATTGTAACAAGGTACTACAATACTTAATTTAAATACATCAGACATTCATTTTACCCCACTTTGATCTCATCCATTCACAAATGGTAAATAGCCCTAAACCGCCTAAGATGGCGATAACAGGCAGAAATTCAAGTCGATATCTGCCTTGCACTTCAATTAACAATTGTACGACAGCGTAGGCCATCAGTGGTAGTACTAATAAGAATGTTTTTTGATTTTTATTATGCCAAAGTCTTAATGAACCTATCCATGAGAAAATAATCAGTATAACGGTACCCATATAGCCTAATAATTTAGCCATATTGCTTACTTTCAATGAATGTTGGGTCTCAAATCCAGTAAAGTCAATCGTCGTTGAGCGACCGGCCCAGAGCGTTTCGTTCTTATTCCAGAACAATTTCAACCAACCATGCGTTGAATTCAAGTTAGAAATATTCTCTCGGATAACCTGATGTTCCTGAGCACTCATCTTGGCACGACTATCCTTCAAATTGAAACGGTTAACCATCCCTTGATCGTATGATCCATTGGAACTAGCATCTAGACCAACCACAAATTTCCACTCAGAATCACGATTAGTCAATCCATATTCATTCAAGCCAGAACTCTTGATTGCCATACCGGCAGCCGAGAATATCATTTGATAAATGACCAATGTAATCAGAATTTTACCTAAACCAGACCAATTGAATTGATTATTTTGAATAAATAAGTACAACAAAGCATATACAACGATTCCGGCAATAACCACGGGGCCAATTGGTCGAATAATACTACCAATTCCCAGCGTTATACCGGCCAGGGCGTACGCCCAATACTGATTCTTCGTGATCAGATAGAACGTCACAAGAAACATCAGCATTCCTAAATATTGGTTATCCGCCTGACTATTTAAAGCAAACCAATCTAAGTCAATCATTAAAACAAAGACCGTTAATCGAGCAACACTGACGTTTTTGAACAATTGCATTGCTAGAATATATGACATCAACAGAATCAAAACTTGATACAAGACGTTTAACAATTGAATGGCAATGATCTTGTGACCAAAGACTTTGACCACCGTCATAACGTAGACTAGATAACCTGTTTGATAGGCCCACTTGGCGAAATAATCATTGTCATACTTATAAATTGCTTTACCCTCAAGCGCCTTAGGAGCTGTTCTCCAGAAAGCTTTAAAGTCACTGAACTGTGTCTGTGGAACTAATTTCAGCCAAATGATTGCCGCAATGGCGAAAACCATTAGCATACTGATTAGAATTAGTCGGTTTAAATTAGGGTCATCATCACGAATTCGATATAAGACGAATCCACCCCCACCGACAAAAACAATTGCACAAAGAAAAACCAGTACTGTTAATACTGGTTCAACTTTTAAATAATTGATTGTTAGAAAGTGTCCCATTTGAATCAATACGACTGTCGTAAAGATTGCTAGGCACACAATAATAATTTTACTAATAATGCCTTGGAATTTACTTAGCATTCTATCCCTCTATATTTGCTAATTTTTTATGGTGTACCAGGAAACTTTGAAGCTTCGAAATACACTGTTTAATACTTTCCATGCTTGCAGCATAACTGAAACGCAAGTGACCTTCACCACCGATACCAAAGAAACTTCCTGGTAGAATTGCCAAATGCTCTTCTTCCAATAAATCGTTAGCAAATTTAACGTCGTCTTGTTCGTAATCTTCAGGAATTTTTGCAAATAAGTAAAAGGCTCCATCTGGCGTTGGGCATTCAAAGCCCATGTCGTGTAAGCCAGCATACAAGGCGTCACGTCTTTCTTGATATTGTACCTGCATTGCTTTTGGATCATCGTAGCCATTTGTATACGCTTCTAAGGCTGCGTATTGAGTAATTGATGTGATTGATGTAGTTGCCAATTCATGGATCTTATTAATCTGTGAAATGACCTCTGCAGGCCCACAAACAACCCCAAAGCGCCAACCTGTCATAGCATGTGACTTTGATAGTCCGTTCAGTAGAATCGTCTGTTCCGGCAAAATATTGCCAAATGAGACGTGTTTAAAGTTATATGTTAATTCACTATATATTTCGTCACTGATAACGAAAATATCGTGGTCTTTCAAAACATCTGCTAAAGCTCGTAATTCATCCTCAGTGTAACTAACCCCCGTTGGATTACTTGGGAAGTTGAGTAAAAAGATTTTGATACGTGGATTCGTTCTCAAAACCTCTGCTAATACATCAGGAGTGACTTTGAAGTCAGTCTTTGAAGTATCCAAGTAAACCGGTGAAGCTCCATTGAAATCAGCATCTGGACCATAAATGGTAAATGCTGGTGATGGAATTAAAACCTCGTCACCATCTTGCAAAATCGCATTGAAGGCTGAGAAAACACCTTCGGTAACACCAGTCGTAGCAACAATCTGTGTCTCTGGATCATAATTCAAATCGTACTTATCGTGCAGATAGTTAGCTACAGCAACCAATAGATCGTGGTTACCTTCTGGCACTGTGTAGTGCGTGTGGTCATCTTCAATGGCTCTAATTGCAGCCTGTTTGATGTGTTCAGGAGTATGAAAGTTGGGTTCGCCAACGGTCATATTAACAGCTCCTGGTATTTTCTTGGCCCGCGCATTGAACTTAAAAATATCCTGTTGTTTAATTGCGACAACGGATGGTTTCATTAGGGAGATTAAATCACTTTTCACTGTTATACACCTCTTTTAGAAGATTACACTCTCATTCTAACATACGTCATTTCTTAAAAAAAAAGACATTCAAAAAATCTGAATGTCCAAATATGATACAAAACTATACTAATTGTCAAATACGGTATATGGAGAGCGGCGCTTGTGAGCAGTCTTCTTATACCAGTTTTCAATGATTTCAGCACTAGCATCTGAAATGTCTTTACCTTCAAGATAATCGTCAATATCTTTATAAGATACACCTAAAGCTTTTTCATCAGGCAAACTAGGACGGTCTTCCTCCAAGTCAGCTGTTGGTGTTTTCTCATAAAGATTCTTAGGGGCATCAAGTTTGGCTAACATTGCCTTGCCTTGGCGCTTATCCAAACGGAATAACGGCGTTACATCAGCAGCGCCATCACCAAATTTTGTATAAAAACCAGTAATATTTTCAGCAGCGTGATCGGTTCCAACAACAACACCTTGGTTATCGCCAGCAATCGCATATTGTGCAATCATTCTAGTTCTAGCTTTGATATTACCTTTGTTAAAATCAGAAATAGTTAAACCATTGTTCTCAACGGCTTTTACCATTGCATCGACACTATCTTTAATGTTAACTCGAACGACTTTATCAGCTTTCATCCATTCGATAGCTTGCATACAATCAGACTCGTCAGCTTGCTCACCGTAAGGCAAACGAACCGCGATAAATTGATAACTGTCATCGCCAGTTTCTTCACGTAATTCAGTCATAGCAATTTCTGATAATCTACCTGCTAATGTCGAATCCTGTCCACCAGAAATGCCTAGGACAAGTGTTTTTAAAAAGCTGTGTGCCGTTAAGTAGTTCTTGAGAAAGTCCACTGAGCGTCTAATTTCAGCTTCTGGGTCAATCTCTGGCTTAGTATGTTCAAATTCAATAATTTCTTTTTGCAATGGTCTCATTTTTAGTCACCTAACCTAATGTTGTTTACGTCATTTCTAATCTTCTCAATATACTTCATCTTGTGACTGTACAGTTTTGAAGATAAATCAACAGGATAGACTTGAGGGTTTAAAATACGTTTGTATTCGTCCCAGAGTGAATCGAGGTTGTCAGCACAATACTTGCGGATTTCTTTAACATTTGGCAAGTCATAAACTAACTTACCGTTGATAAAGATATCATGCAACATTGGCTTAGCTTGGAAATCTTCCACAGTCTTATTGATATAAGTATATTGTGGATGGAACATATAAAGTGAACTGTGTTCTCTAGGATCTTCATTCCAGAAAGTTACGTAGTCCCCTTCGGATTTATCATTCTTTTCGTTATTAGTGATTCTCCAAACTTGTTTCTTACCAGGTGTGGAAATCTTAGCTGCATTACTTGAAAGTTTCAAAGTATCCATCATATTGCCTTTAGAATCTTCGATACTTACCAATTTGTAAACAGCACCTAGAGCTGGTTGATCAAAAGCTGTAATAACCTTTGTACCAATTCCCCAGACATCGATTTTAGCATCCTGCATCTTCAAGTTTAAAACGGTCTTTTCATCCAAATCATTGGAAGCGTAAATCTTAGCATTTGGGAAACCAGCTTCATCAAGTTGCTTTCTGACACGCTTAGAAATATAGGCCATATCACCGGAGTCAATTCTGACACCTTCAAAATTAATTTTGTCGCCCATTTCACGAGCAACCTTGATGGCACTAGGCACACCACTCTTCAAAGTATCATATGTATCAACTAAGAAGACACAATTCTTATGTGTTGTAGCGTAGGCTTTGAAAGCTTCATATTCGTTACGGTATGTTTGCACCAAAGCATGGGCATGTGTACCAGAAATTGGAATACCAAACAACTTACCTGCTAAAACATTACTTGTAGCATCAAATCCTGCAATATATGCGGCTCTAGTACCCCAGATAGCAGCATCGACTTCTTGTGCACGACGTGAACCAAATTCCATAACGGGATCATCGCCACAGACAGTCTTAATACGAGCAGCCTTTGTCGCAATCAAAGTTTGGAAGTTCACCATATTCAAAATGGCAGTTTCAATCAGTTGGCATTGTGCCAATGGTCCTTCAACTTGAAGGATTGGTTCTTCATTGAAAACCAAATCTCCTTCAAAAGCTGAACGAACTGTACAGCTGAATTGCATATCTTTTAACCAGCGTAAAAATTCCTCATCAAATTCCCCGTATTCACGCAAGTAATCGATATCTGAATCTGAAAAACTTAAATTCTTAAGATAATTAACGACATGTTCCAGTCCTGCAAAAACGGCAAAACCATTGTCGAAAGGCAAACTTCTGAAGTAAACTTCAAAAACAGCCCGACGGTTGTGCAAACCCTTCTTCCAGTATGTATACATCATATTTAATTCATAATAATCCGTATGCAAAGTTAAATCTTCATTTTGAAATTGAGTCATCATAACTCCCTTATAAATTTATATTAAAAAGTAGTCTGGTTTTTTCTGAAATATGCAGCTTTAACAATCATTCAAAACCTTACAAGGCAAAAACCAAATCAACTTCTAGTTAACAATCTATATTTTACATTAATCTGCATTTAAAGTCGCTTCGTATCCATCGTTTACTTTATGAGCTAATTCTTCGATAGAATAGTTGTCTCGAACTTCTTGATAAAGTGCCAATCCTTTTTGATCAAGGTTGCCATCACGCCACATTGAGTGGGCATCGTTCAAGGCTGCAATTAGTCCTTGTTCATCGCCAGAATCGACTAACCAACCAGTATCGTCATTGATAACTTTATCGGTAGCACCAACGTTTGTAGCAATAACTGGTTTTCCATAAGCGGCAGATTCAAGGTAAACTGTTGGCAAACTTTCTGACTTCGATGTTAGAACAGAAACGTCACATTCTTGGTAATAGTCACCGGTATTTTCACGGAAACCAACAAAATCGACTTTTTCTTTGATGCCTAGTTCTGAAACTAATTTACGTAAATCGTCCATCAATGGACCGTCACCGACTAGTGTCAAGCGATAATTGAACTTCACTTTGCTCAAAGCTTCAAGCAATAAACGATGATTCTTGACCTCAACCAAACGTGCTACTTCCAACAAACTGAATGTTGGTTGGCGATTGAATCGCGGATTGATTCCAGAAAAATCGATGGCATTGAAAACTTCAAATGTTTTGCTTGATCTGATTTTCAATGATTCAAAATATTCTTCCAAATCAGGGTTCATGTAGAAAAGTGAATCTGCGCTTTTTAGAGCGTGTAGATTTAACTTGAGCATAACTTTACCTTTGATCCCTGAAAAGTCGATACGGGGGTCAGAATGGACTGTTATGACCCATTTAGCATTGATTTTCTTTCTAATCAAAGACACGATATAGTTAGCACGTGGACCATGTGTATGTACAATATCGAAGTGATTATTGTTAATATAGTTTGTTAATGGTTTTAGAATCGATAAATCAAAACGTTGTTTTTGTTTCATCACCGACACGCTCAAGCCATTTTCACGCGCCATCTTTGAAACTGGACCTTCTTGAAAAGTTAATAACGTACTCTTCTCACCAGTTAACTTTTGACCTTTCATCAGGTTAACAATATATGTACGAGCTCCACCGTCTTCATTGCCGGCATTAATATGTAAAACCCTCATTAAGACACCTCTCAAATTAATCTTTCTCGTGTATAATAATACATTAAAGGAGAACGCCATGCACAAAAATAGAGTAAATATTTTAGGTACAGAGTTTGATAATTTCACGACTAAACAATTTCATAAATACTTGGATGATGATTTGGATATTAAAGCAAACAAGTTTATCGTAACACCTAATCCTGAAATTGTTCTTTCTGCTAGAAAAGATACCAATTTTTCAGAAATTGTCAATAATGCTGATTACGTCATTCCCGATGGAATTGGAGTTATCAAAGGAGCTAAGAGTCTTGGAACTCCACTCCACGAACGAATCACCGGATTCGATACTTTACAATATTTAGTTGAAGCGGCTAACCGCAAGTTTTCGAAAGTTTATTTACTTGGTGCTAAACCCGAAGTTATTGAAGCTAGTGCTGAGAAAATCAAAAAGGATTACCCTCAAGTTGATCTTGTTGGTTATCACGATGGCTATTTCAAGGATGAAGCAGATATCGTAGCTGAAATTGCTGAAAAGCAACCTAACATCGTTTTCGTTGCTCTAGGTTCCCCTAAGCAAGAGATTTTCATCAACAAATACCGTAAGACAGCTGATGCTATTTGGATTGGTGTTGGTGGTAGTTTTGATGTCTTCTCCGGTACTAAAAAGCGAGCTCCAAAGTTTTTCCAAGCACTCAATTTGGAATGGTTCTACCGTTTGATTAAGGAACCTACTCGTTTTGGCCGGATGTTGGCAATTCCTCGTTATATGAATTTGATTAACAAAGAAAAGAAGAGCCGTAAATAAGCTTCCGTTTCCAGAGCTGAGAGTATTCATCTGCTGTGCGGCACGGCTCAAGCCTTTCTACAGACCGGAAAGTCTCCAACACGTCCGGTGGTGTAATGGCTAAAGCCATAACGCCACTTTCGCTGCTGATGAATACTCTCAGCTCTTCCAACTAATTTGTCTTTTATATTAAATGAATATCACTTTCAATCTCCAATATGTCGGTGATTATGAAAAGCGCATTTAATTTAGAATTATCAAACTTACTTAAAAAATTAAAATAAAAAAGATTGTCATCCAACTTTTTCATTTCGTTGGATGACAATCTTTTTTTGTTTCAAGCATTATTTTTAGTTTATATAGGCAGTGGCTCTAAAACGAGTTCCGAAGGCCAATTTCTTCCGCTTTGCCTACCTACCCAAATCATCCGCAAGGTACGCGGATAATTCGTGAAGCTACGCAAATGCTCGGAAATTCCCGGGCCTGCTCCACTCTCTCACCAAAACGAGTTCCGACAGGGCAACTCCTTCCGCTTTTCATATTTAAGCAAATCACACGCAAAACCGGCGTGCAATTCACTTATTCACGAAAATGCTCGGGAGCTGACCGCCCTGTCTCCACTCTCTAATCTTCGACATCAATGGTTTCAGGATTCTGTCCACTTCTTACAAAGATTCTAGCATTTAACATTGCGTAACTAAGAATCGAAACGAAGTAAATACTTACTGAAGGTGCCTCGATAACGTGTCCCGTCATCAATGCCATTCCGAATCCTAACGCTACACTGGCTACTAACATTGCCCACTTAAAGGACCACATGTACTTGAATTTTCTCAAGAATGTGCCGACTAGATATAGCAAGCAATAGAGCAATGGCGCTAAGTAGATGATTGTTCCGAGGATACCAAATTGGAAGAAGATATCGATGTAGTCCATTTCAACTAGCTTGGCTTTCTTCTCACTCTTAAAGCTTGTTGCATAACCCATACCAAATGTCTTTTGAGCTATGGTTGCTTTCTTATAATTGTGAGCGGCATTTTCAAAGTAAACTGTCCGACCACTTAGTAAGTAAGAAACTGTCTTGTTAGTTTCAACATACTTCTTTTGATCTTTAGTAATACCTTTTTTAGTCTTAGCTTGTTTCTTCTTATACTTGATCATATCGTTGTGCAATTCAGCGGTTCTGGAAACGGCCATGGCTGGATAAGCAGCGAATACTCCACCAAGTGTGATGACTAATAAAGCCACGATTCCGGCGTTGAACTTGCGATTGCCGCCATCTTGGAAGAAGTGAATGACTGCTGCCAAAATTCCCATACAAATACCGAAGAGAATTGCTAACAATGAGCCCTTTGTACCAATCAACAATGCTGAATAGATTGCCAAAATAATTGTTAACCAGTAGTAAACTCTCGACCACTTGTTAATTTTATTCAAGGCATACCAAATCATAATTGGAAAGGCGATTGAAACGATAGCACTCAACTCATTAGCAGCGTAGAACCAGCCACTTTCACCTAATTTGTAATAAGCATATGAGCTGAAACTTGTGTTTGTAAAGTGCGCCACAATCATGATAATACTGATGATATTAACAGCGTAGAAAATCACTTTAGGGAAATAACGGTTGATAACTCGATCTTCCGCCAATTCTTCAAACGCATAAAAGTATCCCAGCAACATGACTGGATAATACAAACTTTTTGCTAAGGTTGTTATTTCTAGTGATGGTATAAATAAAACTTTTTGTTTGTAATTAATGATTAAACTGATTATCGAAACTATTCCTAAAATCACGAAATACCCGATGACTCGAAACCCTTGTTTGTTATCCCGATTCAGTATCAGGAATATCAGGATATAAAACGCCGTAACGGCCATAACAGCCATTCGAATCAATACCCCAAAGGTTATATTAATATGTGCCTGAGCCATCAGTCCGGTAACAGCATCTAATACAGGTTGAAAAACAATATATAGCATCAAGAAGATACTGTACTTTTTTATAAAGCTTTGCATAAGTGACTCCCAGTTAAAAATTTAAAAAACATATCAAGTTACATCTTACCCTAAATCGAATTTTAAAGAAATTAATTATTCCAATTAAAATTCAAAACCTGTTTTATTGTGTACTTTGTGTACTTCCGCTTCCGATTGCCAGAGAATTTTGCCTGCTGTGAGGACCGGTTCGAGCCATAGTGCGGTCTCGAACCTCGCTTTTGAACCGAAAAACACGTTTCAAAAGTCGTCCTGTGGAGTAAGTTAAAGTACTAACTCCACCTTCACTGCTGGTGAATTCTCTGGCAACCTCCAGCTATATCATTCTTTGGCTCATAACCAATCAAATTTCTTAAATAACTATATCTATCCATCTAATTCATTATTAACCAAAGTAAAACCCGGTCTAACTATATAAGTCAGACCAAAAATCTTAGTAAATAATACCAAAATCATTCTGAAATTTCATTTAACTCAACTAGTAAAACATACACTAGCCGGAGGCGGAACTATCTCTCTAAGTAAAATTCAAAACGATCGCCGGCATATTGTGAACGAACATATTCAAAAGGACGCTCATCATCCAAAGTTGTAACTTGGCGAACTCGTAAAACGGCAGATCCACGTTTAACGTTCAAAAAGTTGGCAATTTTTTCTGAAGCAAGGATGGCTGAAACTGTTTGTGTAGCGTTACCTAATTTTAACCCAGCCTTGTCTTCAAGTGCTTTATATAGTGAAGACGTAATGTCTTTTTTATTCAAGCTATCAACGATACCGATTGGAATAGTTGCAACTTCAAAACAGATTGGTTGCTTATCGGCGTAACGAATTCTTTCCATTCGTAATACTTGGTCGCCATTTTTAAGTTTTAATTTTTCAATTTCGCTAATCGATGGATCGGCTACGTGGTAGGACACAGTTTTACTTGAAGGCTTCTTACCTTGACTCTCAGTAATCTCAGTAAAACTAGTTGTTCCTGACATCTTTTCTTGCACCTTGCTGCTGGCAACATATGTACCGGAACCTACTTGGCGTTGCAAGATTCCCTCATCAACAAGTGTTTGAATCGCTTGGCGTAACGTCATTCGACTAACATCGAAATCTTGAGAAAGCTGTCTCTCTGATGGAATACGTTCCCCCACAGCCCACTTGCCAGATTCAATTTCTTTTCTAATTTCGTTATGAATTTGTATATATACTGGTACCTTCATCATATGGACTCCTTTACGAGCATTACTCCTGTTAATTATACCGTATTTCTATAAAAAATTAAGAATTGGTATAAAAACTTAGAAAAAATAAAAAGGCAAAATTCAAATTATGAATTTTGCCTTTTTAAGTTATTGGGTTAGCTGGATTCGAACCAGCGCATGATGGGATCAAAACCCATTGCCTTACCACTTGGCTATAACCCAATTAATGGAGGGGAGTGGATTCGAACCACCGAACCCGAAGGAGCGGATTTACAGTCCGCCGCGTTTAGCCAGACTTCGCTACCCCTCCATGTGTTTAACACATGTCTCATTCGACTTAATAATATTACCGAAAATTAAGATTCATTTCAAGTGATTTTATAAACTTTTTTTATTTGTTCACTTCCGCCAGAGGATGCCGGTAATTTTTCGCCCGATGTGAGGACCGGTTCGAGCCAAAATGCGGTCTCGAACCTCGCTTTTGAACTTCGCAAAGACCGCGAATTTCAAAAGTCGTCCTGTAATATAAGGACTAACGTCCTAATATTACCTTCACTACTGGTGAAAATTACCGGCATCCTCCGGCTAGGTTTATTAAAAATGAGATTTAATCAATTTAATACTCATATTCGTTTGAATTGATCCAATTTATTCGTCACCAAATAACAAAATATTTAATCCCCATCAGATTTAAAAATTAACCGAATCATTTCGTAAAAATATTTTTAAAATATCAAAAGCAAACAAATTTTTAATTCCAATTTTCTATGCATTAAATCGATGCATCGTTAAATAATAATTCCCTTAAACATTCAGAATCATTAAACATACAATATTTATCCAAAATACCAGAGTCTCCGGTTGCAAGGGATGGAGTACGCTGTGGAGGTGGCGTTATGGCTTTAGCCATTACACCACAGGGCGACTTTGGAGACTTGCCGAACTATGGCAAGGCTTCAAAGCGAGAGACGAGACCTTGGCTCGGCTCGGTCCTCATAGCGTAACTCCATCCCTCGCAACCGGAGGCGGCATCCTTAACAAACAAAAAAAGACTGCAAACTTTTAACAAAGTCTGCAATCTTTAAATAAAATTTTTAATTAACACCTTGCATCATCTTTTTAATCCAAGGAACACAAAGGATTAACAATACGGCTGCAACTAATGTAACGATACCTGTAATTCCAAAGAACATCATTTCGTTATGCGGATCTCCAGGTACGAATAACTTAACAATTTGAGCATTAGCAGCTTGTCCAGCTGAATCAGCTAGGAACCACATACTCATCATTTGACCAGAGAAAGCCTTTGGAGCAAGTTTTGTTGTGGCTGACAATCCAACTGGTGAGATTAACATTTCACCAATTTCGATAATACCCCAACTTAGAACTAGCCAAAGTGGACTAATCTTGCCACCAACATTTAGACCTGCTAAAGGAATCAACAATACAAAGTATGAAATCGCTGTAGCAATTAGTCCCATCCAGAATTTAGATGGTGATGAAGGTTGGCGCTTGCCCAATTTGATCCATAACCATGCAAAGAATGGTGTATAGATGATGATAAAGAATGGATTAAGCATTTGGAATTGTGGTGCTGATAAATGCAATCCAGCAAAGTTCAATTGAGTTTGTTCTGCGGCAAATAATGCCAAAACAACTGAACCTTGCTCTTCAATTGCCCAGAAAATCATAGCGGCAATGAACAATGGAATATATGCAAAAACACGTGATCTTTCAACTTTAGTAACCTTTTTACTTGTTAGCATCATGATGAAGTAACCAACAGGCAAACCGATACCCAAGATACTGATGATCGTTATAACGTTGTCAATTGTAAAGGCACGTGCAAAAATCAATGCCACAACAATGATAACAATTGCTACAACTACGATTGAAACTCGTTTGATAAATCTACCACGTTCAGCATCCGTAATTGGATCTGGAGCGTGCAAACTTGATTCTGGCAAGTACTTACGTCCGTCCCACCAGTAAACAATCAAACCAATGAACATACCGATAGCAGCTAATGAGAAACCAGCGTGGAAATTAAACGCGTTACTCATACTGTTAACAGCTTGTGGAGCAAATAGTGAACCCAAGTTGATACCCATGACATAAATACTGAAGCCGGAGTCACGTCTTGGATCTCCCTCAGAATACAATCCACCAACCATTTCGGATACGTTTGGTTTCAAAAGTCCAGTACCAATAACAATTAGTCCAATAGATAGGAACAATCCAGTTTCACCAATTGGAAGCGATAAGACGATGTGACCAAACATGATCAACACACCACCCCAGAAGACTGTTCTTCTGGCTCCCAAAAGTCTATCACTGATAAATCCACCTAGGACACTTGACATATAAACAAGTGAACCATAGATAGACATAACAGAAGCAGCAGTGGTACGGTCCATCCCTAGACCACCCTTAGTTACTGCATAGTACATGTAGAAAAGTAAAATGGCACGCATACCGTAGTAACTGAATCTTTCCCAAAATTCAGTTAGGAATAATGTACGCAAGCCTGTCGGTTGTCCGAAGAAACCTCGATCTTTTTTCTCGTCCATTAAAAAATTCTCCTCACATTACACAATGATGTATTAATATTAAACTTTCAAATTCTTTGTGTCAAAGCATTTTTAATAAATACATCATAAATCCTTATATATCAACAAAAAAAAATAAGAGCCCTTTAATATAGGCTCTTATTTTTATACCCGGTGTTTGAACGCCATAGTTGCCTTCACAGCGTCTTTCCAGCCAGCATAGAGATCTTGACGAACTGAATCGTCCATCTTTGATTGATAATTTTTTCCAGTTTCATAATTCTTTTTAATATCATCCAAATCTTTCCAAAAACCGACACCTAAGCCAGCCATAAAAGCTACACCTAAGGAAGTCGTTTCTAGTTCAGAGGATCTTTGCAATTGAATGCCTAAGATATCAGCTTGGAACTGCATCAAATAATCGTTAGCAGATGCTGCCCCATCAACCTTTAGGACTTCAATTGGAATCTTGGAATCAGAACTCATCGTTTCAATAATATCTTTGGTTTGATAAGCAATCGCCTGTAACGTTGCTTTAATTAAGTCATTATTTGTTGTCCCACGAGTGATACCAAAAATCGTTCCGTGAGCTTCATTATCCCAATACGGTGCGCCCAAACCGGCAAAAGCTGGAACAACATAGACTTCATCTTTACTTGTAGAAGCTTTGGCAGCATCCGAAGTTTCCGGTGTACTGTTAATCATACGCATGTCATCACGCAACCACTGTAACGCCGCTCCGGCCACAAAAACACTGCCCTCTAAGGCATATTTGACCTGACCGTTAACGTCATAAGCAATTGTCGTCAATAAATTATTGTCGGACAAAGCTGGTTTATCACCAGTATTCATGACCGCAAAGGCACCAGTTCCATAGGTATTTTTGACCATCCCTTTTTCAAAAGCCATTTGACCAAAGAGTGAGGCTTGTTGTGAACCAGTCATACCAGAAATAGGAATCTCAGAACCATAGAATTGGTAGTTTTTCGTTACACCAAAGATTTCTGAGTTCGATTTAACTTCTGGCAACATTGACTTGGGAATATTAAAGAATTTTAATAATTCGTCATCCCATTCCAAAGTGTTGATGTTGTACAACATTGTTCGACTGGCATTAGCGGAATCGGTCGCAAAACTTTCGCCATCGGTTAATTTCCACAACAACCACGTATTGACAGTTCCAAAGAGTAATTCACCTTTTTCAGCACGTTCTTGGGCACCGTCAACGTGATCCAAAATCCAGCGTATTTTAGTGGCAGAGAAATATGGACTGATTATCAAGCCAGTTTTTTGATGAATTTCATCCTTATAACCAGCTTTAATCAAGTCATTGGCTAAACCGGCAGTTTGACGACTTTGCCAGACAATAGCGTTATAAATTGGCAAACCAGTCTCCTTGTCCCAAACAATCGTTGTTTCACGTTGACTTGCGATACCAATTGCTTTAATTTGAGCAGGCTTAATTCCCGAATCAATCAACGCAGTGGCAATTGTTGTTTGGACAGCATTCCACAACGCACTAGGATCATGTTCGACCCAACCCGGGTTAGGCAAAATTTGTTGAATTGGATGTCTGGCAACTGCAACTTTTTTTCCACTGTGATCAAAGATGATAGCTCGAGCCGTCGTTGTCCCCTCATCAATTGCTAAAATATATTCTTTTTCCATAATTTACTCCCACACACCAAAAAAGGCGAAGTCCGCCTTTTAATTTCTTGCTTTATGCTTGAATGTTCTCGTAGCACTGACTGCATCTTTCCAACCTTCATAAAGATAATCAGCACGTTTGACATCCATATCTGGTTCAAATGTCGCACCAGTCGCATATTGTTTCTTAATATCATCTAGGTTATCCCAATACCCCACTGCTAGTCCAGCTAAAAATGCGGCGCCAAGTGCAGTAGTTTCCAAATCATTGGCACGTTGGACTGGAGTTTGTAAAATATCAGCTTGGAATTGCATCAAATATCTATTATTAGCTGCCCCACCATCGACTTTCAACGTTGGAATATCGATACCAGTATCACGTTTCATTGTTTCCAAAACATCACGTGATTGGTAAGCCAATGATTGTAAAGTAGCTTTGATAAAGTCATCTTTAGTTGTCCCACGAGTCAATCCGAAGACTGCCCCACGAGCATCAGCATCCCAGTATGGTGCACCCAAACCAGTAAAGGCAGGTACAACATAAACTTCGTCATCATCACTTGAAGCTAAAGCAGCCTCTTCTGATTCTGGAGCTGAATCAACTAAATGCATGGCATCACGTAGCCACTGAATAGCTGAACCGGCAACGAAAATACTACCTTCCAAAGCATAGTAAACTTTGCCATTAATACCATAACCGATTGTTGTCAAAAGATTATTGTCTGACAATTGAGGCTTTTCACCAGTATTCATAACGATGAAAGCACCAGTTCCATAAGTATTCTTAACCATTCCGGGTTCAAAAGCCATCTGACCAAATAATGCGGCCTGTTGGTCACCAATCATACCAGCGATTGGAACTTCGGAACCATAGAAATGATAACCCTTAGTTGTAGCGTAAACTTCTGAATTAGGACGAACTTCGGGCAACATTTCCTTAGGAATATTCAAAGCCTTTAAAATATCGTCATCCCACTTTAAATCGTGGATATTAAATAACATTGTTCGACTGGCATTTGAGTAGTCTGTCACATGGGCAGCACCGCCAGAAAGTTTCCAAAGTAGCCATGTATCAATAGTACCAAAGAGTAACTCACCTTTTTCAGCACGTTCTTGAGCACCGTCGACGTGATCCAAAATCCAACGGATCTTCGTAGCTGAGAAGTAAGGGTCAATCAAGAGACCAGTCTTCTCGTGCACCATCTGACCATAGCCTTCTGTTTCTAACTTGGCAGCAATGTCAGATGTTTGACGACTTTGCCAAACAATCGCGTTGTAAATTGGTAAGCCAGTCTTCTTATCCCAGATAATCGTTGTTTCACGTTGGTTCGTGATTCCGATACCTTTAATTTGTTTCGGTTTAATGCCAGATTCAATAAAGACACTGGCGATAGTTGATTGCACGGCATTCCAAATTTCGTTAGCGTCGTGTTCAACCCAACCAGGTTGTGGAAAATGTTGCGTAAATTCACGTTGGGCATCAGCAATCTTTGTGCCTTTTTGGTCAAAAATTATTGCTCGGGTACTAGTAGTACCTTCATCAATTGCCATAATATATTCACTAGACATCATTTCACCTCATTATGTAAACGTTTCATACCAAAATATTATAACATTTGCCAAATATTGCAAACAATTAATAGTTTTCTTTCAATATGTTGTCGTTTAGATTATTTTTTAGTCTTTATTTCTTTTCTTTATTAAATAATTGAATCCAATAAATAGAATAATCGAAATAGTTGAAACAATCCAGCCTAACTTCAAACCAGGAACTTGATAATTCATCACAACCTTATGATGACCACTTTTCAGATTGATTGCCATCAGATTATCGACAACTTTATGAATTTTAACTTTTTTGCCGTCAACATATGCGTTCCAACCATTATCGTACGGAATACTGAATAGCATAGGTGAATCTTCTGGGACATCAATTGTCCCCCGCACTGTATCATGATTCAAATCAGACGTAATCTTCAATGAATTGTTGCGGAACTTGTGCAACGACTGTAAGAAAGCTTTCTGATCCAAAGATTGGAAATATTCCGGATTTAAATCAAGCGACTTATCAGTCACAATTTTTACTTGCACCTTTTTGTTCCGCTTGAAATGACCTAATCGTAAAGTGGCAGCCTTATAAACATTGATTGGCTCTGTATCGACCCGCTTACCATTGACGTAAATTTTAGCTTTATCGTAATTCATCGGCGAAACGTAAAAATACATCGGACCACTGGCACGAGTTACCAATTGATACGTATACATTGTTTTATTTTTAACATTCGTCTGTTGCATGCTGGTCATCAAAGCATTCTTCAAATACTCATAACTATTGCCATTCAGAGATTGCCAAAGTCGATCCTGATTTGCTAAAGCTCGCTTAGAATACATCTGAAATCCATAAACATCCGAGTTAACTAGGAATCCCAACGTTGGCGCATTGTAATTTTCCTCGACCTGATAGTGATTGTCCCATTGGCGAACTCGATAATAAACACCCAGCAAGGCATTGGTCAAATTCGTCCCACCAAAATAACTGATTCGACGGACATTAACACTGTAATAACCTAAATTATGCATCATTTCTAACGTATTCTGATTCAACGTTGAGCTGTAAAGACTGACACCATTGATATTGAACAAAATTGGATCATTGTAATTGTTGTATTTTTCCGGAAAAGCTTTATTCAATCCCGACTTGGAAACGATAATTCGATGTCCCAGATGACTTTTATCTTTGACATTCTTCAAAATTGCATCTTCTTTGGCAAACTCTTCCCGATAAACCAACTGATTACCAAAGCCAGCAGTACTCATGACCGAAGTGAAATTAGCAATAACTTCAAACGACATCATCAGAATAACTACAACTAGGAACTTTCGATTCATATGGAAAGCCAACAATATTGCACCCGAAATAATGATACAGACGATACTCAACCAAAAATATCGACCGTCATATTCACGGTTCGGCATACCAAAGCCGAGTTTCTCAATGATTCGTGGCAACGACCATTCCGTCGAATAACCGATACAGACTAGAATTCCCGCCAAACATGTGCTCTTAATGATGGTGCTCATATTTTCAAAGACACCAGCATCAAAAGCTTTGTAAGCAATAAAGATACAGACGAACGTGAAAATGAAACTATTTCTGAATGGAAAGCCCGCTGGATTTTGAAACATATGCCACACGGTGTTGAAAGTCGTGACAAACATGCTAATAAGTAACGTTCCCAACAATAATGTTGAATACCACTTATCTTTATTTGAAATCCGGTCACTGAGGAAAAATGCCAGCAACAAAATCAAAATTGTCGAAGTCATGAAAACTGATGGACCATGCTCAAGTCGTTGGTTGAAAGTATTGCCACCGATTCCTAATTCAGTCAGTGCTTCCAAACCAAAACGAGCTGATGGCAAATAATTTAAAACACTAAACGAAGTTTTCGCAGTCTTTAACATACCAGCTAACGTTGGCACTAGTACAACCGCAGAACTCATTCCGGCCAAAAATGAGGTAATCAAATAATTTCTAATCACTCGCCATTTGTTGTGCGCCTGAAAGAGATTATTTTCCAAACCAATATATATGAAGAAACAGACTGAAAAAATACACAGCATGTACCCTAAATAGTAATTAAAAATGATTGCTAGAAGAATTGAAAAGAAGTAAAGCACATACTGTTGCTTCTTGATAACTTCCATTACACCGACAGCCACCAACGGTAACATTATCAACGCATCGAGCCACATCAGATCATAAAAATATGATGCCACAAATCCACAGAAACTATAGGCAATTGTGAACATATAATTTGCGACCGATATTTTCTGAAAGTAAGATTTCAAAAAGTACGCCATCGTAACGCCCATGCTAGAAATTTTCAGCATGATTATAATATTTGCGGCTGCTGGAATACCCTTGGGACTGAATAAAACTAATAACAAATTAAATGGCGATAATAAATAGTAACTAATAACTGGAAAGAAATTGTCCCCCAGTGATTGGCTGAATAAGTAAAGATGAACGTTACCTGTCACCAATTGACGTCTCAGTTCGGTAAGAAATGCTAGATATTGGGTTCCTAGATCACTACTAAGAAAATTATTGTTGCCAAAAGGAACCAAGCCAACATAGGCAAAGGTAATTGAAATAATAACAAAATTAATAAAAAACGCTCCAAGATAATACAGGACACGACGTTTCGACATAATAATAGAATCTCCTTAACTAAAGGATGGTTTTAAGTTTCCATCTCCAGGAATGAGAATATTCACCTGCTATGCGGACCGGCCCGAGCCACAGTGCGGTCTCGAACCTCGGTTTGAAGCTTTGCAAAAACCGCAAATCTCCAAACACGCCCGGTGGTGTAACGGCTAAAGCCGTAACGCCACTACCACAGCTGGTAAATATTCTCACCCCTTCCGACTAATTTATTTTTATTAACATAAATGAATTAAGCAAATATACTAAATAAAAATTAAATAGGACTATCAAATAACTAACATCAAGAAGTTAAAAACAGTACCCTATTCCTAACAATGAATTCGCCTCAAAAATTCCAACCTTCAGTCTTTTACTAACTACTCAAATCATATGGGATAATGCGGATAAATGCAAAAATGAGGTCGCAAAAAAGGCTTGCTTGCGCAAGCCTGTCATATCTTTTTTCATATGTTTACCTCTGATTATTTTTTAATTGATTTTGTTTTGAATGTGAGTGGTTTTGATTCTTGTATTTTTAATAGTAAACTAGTTCAAAAATTTCTTATCATTGTGATCTTTAATCATTTTAGTGCATGCAGCTGCTAAAACAGATACACCCGTTAGAACGAGAATTGGATGTTTTTTCATATATTTCACCTCGTTTTTTAATAGCCATATTTGACTATGTATACATAATAACCAGAGATTATGAAATTGCGAGGAGGAAAGTTTGAATTAAGTATGACCTTTCCGTCTCCAGGGATAAGAATATATACCTGCTATGCGGACCGGCCCGAGCCACAGTGCGGTATATATTCTCATCCCTTCCGACTCTTTTTTTACTAACTATTTTACTGACTATATCGGTATCTCTTATTTAATCAGGTAAAATCTGAACACTTTGTAATTTATCATCCACTACTATCATTTTGAACGGACTCGTTCCATTGAACCCATTTCCGCTCACTTCTAAGTTAACTGTCCAACTATCATCAGAATTTTGTTTTGCATCGACAAGTTCGAAGTGAGATTTCTTACCGATATTATCAGTCTGATTCCATTTTGAAATTTCAGCGGGACCGTGATACTCAGTGCCCCAATCATTCAGTACAGCATCGTTAGTAAAAAGCTTAACGAATCCCGTCGAATCAGCGTTATTAGTAGTGTTAATAAAGTTTGTGATTGCTACTGGTAAATTAGTGTCCATAATAACCTCCGGAAAATATAATTTAATATTGTCTTTAGTTAAACACTTGCTAAAAATGGATTCAACAAAAAACATTAGAATCAAATTTGTGACTCCAATGTTTTTTCGAAACTATTTATACTTATTCATATTAGTAATAAAATCACTCAACAAAGCTGGATCAATATCTTTATCAGCCTGCAGTCTCTTAACTAGCCACTTTCCAAGTTGATAATAACTGCCCCGTTCCAACTCAAACTTTTGATCATAAACATAGCGAACCGCATTCTCATACTTATGATGTTGCAACAAATTATCCAAATCCTGATAAACTTTTCCCTCAGAATCGTCTTGTTGATAAATGACTTCAGTTTTCTGAGAACCGTGATCATCAATCACAACATCAAAATCCTCAGACGTTTTATTCTGATGCATAATAAGATTACTATCGTTATCCATAAATCTATCCTCATTTTTCAAAATTTTAGAAAAATAGCTATTACAAATAATTTGGTCAATCAAATACATTAGTCTCCGGTTGCGAGGGATGGAGTACGCTGTGGAGGTGGCGTTATGGCTTTAGCCATTACACCACAGGGCGACTTTTGAGATTCGCGTACTTTGCGAAGCTCAAAATCGAGGTTCGAGACCGCCCTCCGGCTCGGACCGGTCCTCATAGCGTAACTCCATCCCTCGCAACCAGAGACGGCCTATTTAATTACTCAAACTATAGGACCAATACACAAAAAAAGCAGTCAAAAATGGCTGCTTTTTCATTTTATTTTATTTTATTCAGTGAGTAATTCTATTCTGCCACTTTAGAATCAGCTTTCTTTACAGCAGCACCGGCTAGAGCACTAACGTAGTTAACTGGTTTATCAAAGTTTGGTTGGAATAAGAAGTCAACCATTGATAATTCATCTATCGTAACTTTCTTTTGGATAGCTAATGACAATAAGTTAGCTGATTGTGATACATCATACATACTCGTCAAAGCTCCACCTAGAACAACTCTTGTTTCTGGGTCCCAAACGAGGTTCATCAAAACGGGTGTTGTTGATAGCATAAATTCAGGACGGTAGTTATCTTCAAGTGAAACAGTTTCAACATTCTTGCCCAACACTTCAGCGTGTTCTTTCGTCAAACCACTAGCAGCATATGTTCTACCAAATAATTCAACGGCCGAACTTGCTTGTGTACCCATATATGCGGCAGTATCTTTTTCAATATTCTTACCTACTAAGATACCTTGGCGAACTGAGTTTGTTGCCAATGGAATATATTGGTTATCATTAGTTGGATTGTAGTGAACTGATGCGGCATCACCGGCTGAGAATACATCTTCTTTACTTGTGTGCATATATTTATCCACAAGCAATGCACCGTTTGGCAAAGTATCAAATTCATCGGCAAACATCTTTGTGTTAGGACGGAATCCAACGCACATTACGGCAATATCAGCTTCGTAACTGTTCTTGTCAGTTTTAACGATTACACCATTGCCAGTATCTTCAAATGATTCAACTTTCTCACCCATACCAAGTGTTACACCATTGTCGATGTAATCTTTTTCAGCAACAGCTGACATGTTAGGATCGAAGTTCTTTGCTAAAACATGTGGTAAAGCATCAATCAAAGTTGTTTCTTTACCCAAAGTAGCATAACCTTCAGCCAATTCAGCACCAATATAACCAGCACCAATAACGATGGCACTCTTAATATCAGCAGCCTTTTCTTTCAATTCATTAGCGTTTGTCCAGTTCTTGCAAAGCATTACGTGATTTGAATCAATACCTGGAATTGGAGGAACTACTGGAGCTGAACCAGTTGTAATTACTAATTTGTCGTATGGTTGTTCGAAAGTTTCGCCATTAACTAGATTTTTAACGGCTAACTTCTTATTATCGAAATCAATATTTGTAACATCGTGTTGCATGTGCATGTGAGCACCCAATTCTGTCAAAGCTTCAGGGCTTGCGTAAAACATCTTGTTAGGATCTGAAACACGGTCACTAACCCATAAAGCAATCCCACATGATAGGAATGAAAGGTTATCATTGCGTTCAAATACAGAAACTTCCCAATCGGGATGTTCCTTGAGAATGTTCATAGCTGAGAATGTTCCGGCGTGTGTACAACCTACAATACTTACTTTCATAATAAAAACCACCCTTTTTTAGTAATCTTATAGTTAATATTCTACCATAATTAAAGCGCTTACATGATATTTAAAAAAATATATCAGTAATATAAATGTTGCGAATATTACCTACAATTTTGCTTATTTAATCCTCATTTTACCCCAAAGTGTGTATTATCTCGCATAATGAAGAAAAATATAGGATAACATTATAATAAAACAAATTACTAAATTAGTTCTATTAATTATAAATAAATATTTTTTCCAAAAATGAATTTAATTGTTTAAACACATGTGGTATATTGTAAACGTGAAAGAGGTACAGATATGATCAAAATGCATTCCTTCCTTTTTAACTCTTAATAAGGTTGCGATACACATCCTCATATCGTTAACCTAAAGCTTACTCGCCATTTAGGTGAGAATTGCCCCCCTCAATCAATTCCCACTTAGATACGTTATCCCATTACAAAAAATTTACTTTGAATGCTTTCGTTAATTTAATTAACAAATCCCTCTCTATTTGACAAATATGGAAACCTCACAAGCATTCATATCTTTACCCCTGACACTACTGGTAATGTCGCTACACATTCTTGTAGCAAAGACAAGTTCATCCCCCCAAGATGAGCTTGTTTTTTTTTGCTTTTTTTCCGTGCCGCCGGAGGATGACAGTAATATTAGTCCGCTATGGGGACCGGTCCGAGCCAAAGTACGGTCTCGGACCTCGATTTTGAACTTCGCACAGTTCGCGAATTTCAAAACTCGCCCCGTGGTGTAAAGGCTAAAGCCTTAACGCCACCTCCACAGCGGACTATATTACTGTCATCCTCCGGCTAGTTTATTTTTGAACTCGGGGATATTCTGGAAGCTTTTGATCTCTTAATATTCGAGAATCCCAGATCGGTTCCAAAATCATTTTTTCTAAAATTCCAATTATATATATTTGTTCGACTCAATTTTGGTTTATGTTCGACAAATTTGCAGACATTTAATATCCTTAATAAGGTTGAAGTCGCTTAATTTGATTTTCCAAATCAAAGAATTACTTTTCATTCAAGATGAATCAAATATAGATACATTTAATTAATAACGATTAATTAGTCGGAAGAGCTGGGAAATATTTGTGTGCCGTGGTAGTGGTATAAGGACGGGAGTGTTTGGAGACTTACCGGTCTTTGGTAAGGCTTCAAACCGAGGTTCGAGACCGCACTCCGGCTCGAGCCGGTCCGCACAGCTCGTGAATATTTCCCAGCTCTGGAGACGGCCCCCTTCAAAACGCCCGTCCAAAAATAATACGTCAGATTTATAAAAAATAATTTTTCTATTATGAAATTACATGTTTAAACATATATGCTATATTAGTAACTGTGAAAGGGGTAAAGATATGATCAAACAAACATTCCTTCTTTTTATTCTTAATGAAGGTTGCGATACATCCTCATATCGTTACCAATAAAGCTTACTCGCATTCTGAAGTAGAATTGCCCCCTCAATCAATCCTACTTCCCACCCTCAAATGCGTATCCCTTAAATAATAATTTACTTTGAATGCTTTCATTAATTAGCGAATCCCTCTCTCTATTTGATAAATATGGAAACCTCACAAGCGTTCATATCTTACCCCTGACACTACTGGTAATGCCGTTACATATATGGTATAAAACAAGCCTGCCCTCCTCAGACAGACTTGTTTTTTTGTTCGCATAAATATAACCTTCTCCAGTTGTCAGCAATATATTTCAAAATATTTAATCCACTGCAACAACTCCAACCAACTAGTCAAAAGAGCTGAGAGTATTCACCCGCTGTGGGTGTGGCGTTATGACTTTAGCCATTAGTGTTTGGAGCCTTACCGGTCTTTGGTAAGGCTTCAAACCGAGGTTCGAGACCGCACTTCGGCTCGGACCGGTCCGCATAGCAGGTGAAATACTCTCAGCTCTTTTGACGGCACACAAAAAACGTTGATTTCATTTTCATGATTTCAACGCTTTTTTATTAGTGCTTTGATGCACTTGATGTTGCATCTACTTTAACTTCAGGTTTAGCAACTTCTGGTTCGGCTTTATCTGATGCACCAGTTGTAGCGTCAACTTCGGGCTTTTCTGAAGCACCCGTTGTTGCATCTACCTTGGCATCAGGATCTTTAACTAGTTTTTGACCAGTTTCTTGGAGATATTGGTCAACGATTGGTTTAACATCAACAGCCCATTCGTTAACACCTTTGTAATTACCCTCTTCATCATGCATTGCTTTGTAGTAATGCATAACATGAGTACTGTCATCGCCACCAGGTACAGGCATTGAAACTAAGTCAGTCTTGCCTGTTCTTAACGTGTTGATAACTTGCTTAACATGCTTTAAGACACGAGAAATCTTTGGGTGAACTTTATCCAAAGCATCCCCAACTTGAGCAGGTGTACGTTTGGCTAACATCTTTTCAGTTGGTACAGCATTATTGTAGTAAATAAATTGATTATTTTCGTCAACATAAGTCAATTCGACTGGAGATGTCTTGAGGAAATAATTCAATTGGTTAACTGTCAATAATCCGCTATCCAATTTGACGTATGTGTTGCCTTCAACAGCATTAACTTTCTTAGCAGCTTGATCCAGCCAGTCGTCAGCGTTCATATCAACGCCCTTAACAGTTGTATCAGTACCGTTCTTAGCACTCAAATCTTCTTCTTCATAATCAGTTGTTTGACCAATCATATTGATAACTTTGGCAAAACGAATGAAGTTTTGAAGAGTTGATTGTAGAAAATCAACGGTTCTTTGATCCTTGAGATCACCTTTTTCGTCAAAAGCATTCTTAACATCACCCAATAAGAATTCGTTACCAGGCAAGACGATAGCATTGACACCGGGTGCTTCAAGAATTTGTCTCAAGTGTAATTGAGCACGTGATGAACCTTGTGTGTGGTATGAAGCTCCAACAATCATAACAGGCTTGCCATCAAAAGGATGAACTTCATATGAAAGCCATTCGATTACATTCTTCAAAGCGGCAGGTACAGTGTGGTTGTGTTCTGGTGTAGCGATAATTACACCGTCAGCACCTTCGATTTTTTTACATAAATTTTGAATTGCATCACTATTAGTTTGATCGTCATCTTGGCTAAACATTGGTACATCGTTAATATCCAATACATCAATATCAACTAGACCCTCAAAATGCTTGGCGATAAATTTTAGTAATGTTCGGTTGTATGATTGATCAGCAATTGATCCTGCAATACCAACTAGTTTCATGTTTTTCCCCCTAATCTTTATCCCATGAAAATTGCTCAGCCTTTTGCTTGTTAACAGCATTGGCGTTGTTCAATTGTTTCGCAATTTCAACAAATTGTAAGAAGTCTTTAAAGAGACCATCTAATTGTTTAACTTCATTAGCATCTTTTAATTCTTCATTTTCGTCAAAAGCTTGTAGTGAATGACCTAACAAAAATTCTGAACTTGGCATGATGCGAGCTTTCAACTCTGGTGAATCTAAGATTTGTCTCAATTGTGATTGAGCACGTGATGAACCAAGTGAGCCATATGAAGCTCCTGTAATCATTACAGGCTTGTCAACGAATGGATGTATTCC
The DNA here is from genome assembly GCF_036246245.1 of Companilactobacillus muriivasis. Lineage (NCBI taxonomy): Bacteria > Bacillati > Bacillota > Bacilli > Lactobacillales > Lactobacillaceae > Companilactobacillus > Companilactobacillus muriivasis. Next base: position 32,973 of record NZ_BTTQ01000011.1, on the reverse strand, counting down.
ATATGACAACCAAGCTAATGCACTTGTTAAAGCAGCAGTGATTGAGTGGTCATATTCAGGTGTAGCGATAATAACTCCGTCAGCTGCTTCAATTTTGGTAGCAATGTCTCTAGCTGCTTGAGGTACAAATTTGTCAGCACTCTTCTTAAAAATTGGTAAACCTTTAATTTCAACTAATTCAATTTCGGCTTGATTCTGAAAATGTTTTTGCATGTATTGCAACAATTCGCGGTTGGTTGATTTGTTGGAGTTGGATCCAACAATAGCAATAAATTTATTCATATCATTAATCATCCCATTTATTTACGTTTAGTGTTATTTAAATATGCCGTCTCCAGAGCTGGGAAATATTTCCCAGCTCTTCCGACTAATTAATCGTTATTAATCAAATCTGAAATCATCTTATCGTTAACAACAAAATATTTGTAACGAGGCATACAACAACACGGTACGCATTTATTTATATTTTTGTGTCTTGGTCATTGTAAATTCTTTCACGAAATAAATCAATTACATCAAAGTGAATTTTCCCTGTAGGCCACTAGTTTCCACAGCTTGTAAGTCTTTGGTAATGAAAACTGCTTCGATACCTGGTTGTGCTTCAATCAATGCTTTCCCCTGCTCAATTCCTTGATAGAAACCAATTGTTGACCAAATTTCGCCATCAATCGATTTATCACTAATTATCGTGACACTGGCAAGGTTATTCTTGATTGGATAACCTGTTTTTGAGTCGAACATATGGTGATATTCATGACCATCAATAATTAATTTACGCTCATAAATACCTGATGTACCGATTGATTTAGCATCAGTCTTAACAACACCGAGCGAGACGTCTCTAGGCTTGATTGGATTTTGAACCCCAACCGTCCACAACTCATCGGTATGTTGACTTGGACCTACTAATAAGACGTTGCCACCTAAGTCAATAATGCCCGTTTTGACACCACGTTCCAACCATAATTGCTTAATTTGATCAGCAATGTACCCTTTGGCAATTCCGCCGAGATCAATTTCCATACCTTTATCAAGTAAGAAAACAGTCTGCTTTTCATCGTCCAATTGAATTCGTTCTGGATCGATAATCTTCAAGCGTTCCTTAATATCAGCATCGCTTGGTCGGTTGGCACCTTTGAAACCAATTTTCCAAAGTTTCACCAATGGTCCAATGGCAACGTTAAAACCAAGGTGCTTGCGACTTACCAATACAGCACGTCTAATCAGACCATAAGTATCCTCAGGTACTGCTACAGCCTTGATTCCGGCATTATGGTTGATCGACATGACTTCTGATTTTTCACGGTTAACAGTTAGCTTATCTTCAAAACGTTGAATCAATTCGTAACCGGCATCCAAATCTTTTTCATCAGCAGGTGCAGCCACAGATAAATTTATCACCGTTCCTAAAGCGTAATAGTTCTTATTGATTAGGCTCATCAGGGTTTCCTCAATTCATTTTAAAAATATTTTAAATATTTCATAATCAAAAATTACTTGAATATAAATACATTTGAGCACTATTACATTCAAGTATTACCAATTATCTAGTCGGAAGAGCTGGGAAGTATTCACCAGCAGTGGAAGTGGCGTTATTGCTTTAGCAATTACACCACCGGGCGAGTTTGGAGACTCGCGGGTTGTGCGAGGCTTCAAACCGAGGGACGAGACCGTACTTTGGCTCGGCCCGGTCCGCACAGCAGGCGAAATACTTCCCAGCTCTGTAGACGGAAGCAAAAATTATTTTATATTCGTGAACACTACTCATAATAGCCTTTTATGTCGATTTCGACAAAAGGAACTTGTTCACAAGTTTTATAATTAGAGTTATATTTATCCTATCATTAAGAGGAAATGGAGTGAATAAAATGTTTGATAATTCTAATTTAAAATGGGACGCAACATATGATGTCGTCGTTCTAGGTTTCGGTGGTGCTGGTGCTTCTGCTGCCAGATTTGCGGCTGATAATGGTGCCAAAGTTTTAATCACAGATTCAGCTCCCGAAGGTCATGAAGGTGGTAATACTCGTTACGCCGGACAAGTTATTTCAACTGGTGCTGACCTTGACGATTTACGTAAATATTACCAAGACTTGGCTTTTCCTTTGTCATACGATAAAGATTTAATGGAAACTTATGTCCAAGGTTTATATCGTATTCCTGATTATTTGGAAAATTATCTTGGTGTAAAGCCATTTATCATGAGAGATCATCCCGAATCACCTGTTTCAAAAGCCTTACACTTTATGGCTCATGAATACCCAGAATTCCGCGGACAAGCTACTCACGATTTAGTTGCTATGCATGAAGGCGTTGCTGATTCTGCACTCTGGAAGAACTTGCGTCAACAAGTCTTAGACCGCGCTGATAAGATCGATATTTTGTACAGCACACCAGCTGAACACTTGATTCAAGACCCTAATACCAGAGCCGTTGTTGGTGTTCAAATTAAACGTGATGGCAAAGACTTAAATGTCAGAGCCAAAAACGGTGTCGTTATGGCAACTGGTGGTTTTGAAAACAATCCTAAGATGGTTGAAACTTACCTTGGCGAAACAAGCTTGAACCCAATCGGTTCACTTTATAACAAAGGTATCGGTGTCAAAATGGCCAGTGAAGTCGGTGCAAAGCTTTACAACATGGATAACTACGAAGCCTATGGTATTTTCCATGGTTTGACCCCAAAGCCTGCTAAGGGTCAACGTTCACAATTCTTGCCATTCGACTGGCCTGCTTTCCACCAAGGTAGCTTAATCGTTGTCGGCGATGACGGTACACGTTACTTTGACGAAAACGAAATTCACAGACATGGTCACATCAAGGATCACGGTAACTGGAGAATTCCATTAGCTCCACGTCACCCATACGTTGTCTTTGACCAAAAGAAGTATGACGAATTGACTGGCGACAAGAATGCTCCATATCCAGAATTCATGGATTCAGTTGTTAAAGCTGATAATCTTGAAAGCCTCGCTGAAGTTATGAACGTTGATGTTAAGAAATTAACTGACACAATCAAAGATTTCAACCACTTTGCTGATATCAAACGTGATTACGCATACAACCGTGACCCCGAAACTTTGACAGCCTTTAGCGATGGTCCATACTATGCACTTGCCATGGTTCAAGGACTATTGAATACTCAAGGTGGTCCCGTTCACAATTCTAAGGCTGAAGTTGTTGACAACGATGATGTCGTTATCCCTCAACTTTATGCCATTGGTGAACTAGGAAGCTTGATGGGTCGTCAATATAACGGTGGTAGTAATTTAGCTGAAAACTTGATTTTTGGTAAGATTGCTGGTGAAAACGCTGCTGAAACTAAGGATGAAATCAAAGTTGACGAGCCAAAAGTTGATGCTGAATCATCTGCCAGTGTTCACGAATCAGGCTTAGGCTCTGACGTTGTTGAAGAACATTACGAAACAAAAGACAATCAATATATCGGTAAATCAACTGCTGGTATGGGTAACGAAATCGTTGTCCGTGTCACAGCTGACAGTAAAGACGATATTCAAAACATCGAAGTTTTGAAACAAAGTGAATCTGACGACTACGGTCTCAAGGCTGTTAAAGAATTGCCTAAGGAAATCGTTGAAAAGAATTCAGTTGATGTTGATGCCGTTTCTGGTGCTTCAGCTTCAAGTAAAGCTATTAAAGAAGCCGTTGCTAACGCATTAGCTCAAGTTAAATAATTATTTGCCGTCTCCAGGACAGAGAAATATTCACCTGCTATGCGGACCGGTCCGAGCCACAAAGCGGTCTCGAACCTCGGTTTGAAGCCTTACCCAAGTTCGGTAAGGCTCCAAACACGCCCGGTGGTGTAAGAGCTGAAGCTCTTACACCACACACAGCGGGTAAATATTCTCTGCCCTTCCGACTAATTTTATGAATTAAGTTATCTTTTCAAGAATATATGCAAAAATGAGATGTATCACACCTAAATTAGGTGTAATACATCTCATTTTTTGATTTTAAAGATTTAATAATCAATATTTTAATTTAACATCAGAAGACAAATACTCTAGCCATCGAGTAGCAGTAATATAGTCTGCCGTGAAGGTGGCGTTATGGCTTTAGCCATTACACCACAGGACGACTTTTGAGACACGGTCTTCGGCTCAAAAGCGAGGTTCGAGACCGCACTTCGGCTCGGACCGGTCCTCACAGCAGAACTATATTACTGCTGCTCGATGGCGGCCCAACTTTTAATAAAACTCGTTAGCACTCTTCACGAATGAAACATTATTTTGAGCAATACTTCCGTGTCCGGCATCTTTGTAAATAATCAATTCACTATTTACTAATCTTTCATGCAAATCATACGTATTAGGCTTTGTTGGAACCATAATATCATCATCACCATTGACCACTAAAACTGGTTGATCAATCTTTGATAAATCAGCTGGTCTGTCTTCTCCCCAAAGCTTAATTGCATGCAATTGTCTACGGTATGAAGGCCAACTAATTGTCTTATCACGGTCATCTTTACGAATTTTTAGACGTTCGATAAATGCACTGGCACTACTCTTACCGTTGGCTGTTCTAGTAAAGAACATGTAAGTTTTAACATCCTTGAACGTTACGATTGCCTTTAATAGTTCCCTGTCAGACAGCTTGATTATATTGGAAATTCCTTCACCACCACGAGGACCTGTTCCGGCTAAAATTGCTTTTTCCACGAGTTCTGGCTTTAATTCCATTAGTTCTTGTCCAACCATGCCACCCATTGAGAAGCCTAGAATATCAACCTTTTTCAAACCTAGTGTTTCGATGAAATTGGCAGTATCCTTGGCCATCCCTTGAATAGTATCTGGAACGCTACCAGTTGATCCGCCGACACCTTCATAATCGAAAGTAATAATCCAGTGAGTTTTTGCTAAACCATCGATTATAACTGGATCCCAATTGTCCAAATTAGCGGATAAATGATTCAACGCAACAATTGGAACGCCAGTTTTTTCGCCCAATTCACGATAAGCATATTCCACACCGTTAGTAGCTAAAATTCTTTTATTTTCTGCTTTAATATAATGCATTTCTGCCATTTGTCATTTTCTCCAATAATCTCTAAAATTTAATAACAACTTTTCCCTTGGGATGTCCAGTTGCAACATAGTTCAAGGCTTCATTAATATCTGATAATTTAAATTCAGTTGGATCAACCGCCGGTTTGATATTATTAGTTTCAACAATTTTAGTAATCTTTTTCAATTGTTCGCCATCACTTCTAACAAAGATAAAACGGTAGTCTGCATCTGATTTTTTAGCTTGTTTATCAATTGAACTACCAGCGATTGAGAATAACATCGTCTTTATGAATGATAAGTTACGATCCTTGGCAAATTGGCGATTAGGTCCCATTCTCAATGAAAGTACTCTTCCCTGTGGCTTCAAAATTTGTAATTCATGAGCAAATTCTTCTTTACTGCCAATCGTATCAATAACGTAATCAATATTCTTTAAATGTTCCCAATAATTATCTTTTCGATAATCGAAATATTGGTCAACGCCCATATCTAAAGTCGCTTGTTCAGCACGAGCATTACCACTGACCATGACTTTCAATCCGAGTTGTTTTGCAATCGGAATGGCCATTTGTCCGAATGAACCAGAACCACCAGGAATCATGACACTTTGGCCTGATTGTGCTTGTAATTCTTCAGTCAAACCTTGGTAAGCTGTCAATCCTGTCAAAGGAACAGCGGCACTGTGGACAAAATCTAAATTCTTAGGCTTCAAGGCCAAAGCTCGATAATCGATTGCTGCGTATTCTGCGAATGCACCGATTTTTGTTAGTGGCAATCGGGAATATACTTCATCACCGACATTAAAGTTATCCACATTTTTACCAACAGACTCAACAACGCCCGATAATTCATTACCCATCGTTAAAGGCTTGTCGTAATCTTGAATAAATTTGACACTACCGGTACCGATCAACATTTCCAAAGGATTGACCGCGGCTACTTTAACCTTAACTAAAACCTCATTTTCATTAGGTGTTGGTGTAGGAATATTCTTAACGACCAACTTGAAATTCTTATCGTATTTCATTAATTGAGCTGCTTGCATTTAAAAGTCTCCTCTTAATCCCATTAAGTAACTTTATTTGTATTTTATAACTGTAGCTATCTTAGCTTCTTTGGTTACAAAAGTCAAATAAAGTTACTTGTGACTTTTTTGTGTTAGAATAAATTCATAATCAAAGGTTAATTGTTACAAACAATTAGAATCGTATTCTTAATAAAAATACATATTAAATACGCATAAGAATAGTTGATGATTTATTGTAATATTCGCATCAATTATATTTCAGTATCTAAAGTAAGCTGAATATAAAGGTATTTGAATATTTTAATATTCAATTAATAACGATTAATTAGTCGGAAGAGCTGGAAAATATTTGTGTGCCGTGGAAGTGGTATAAGGACTGGAGATTTCCCGTCCTTATACCACCGGGCGTGTTTGGAGACTTGACGAACTGTGTCAAGGCTTCAAACCGAGGTTCGAGACCGCTCTTTGGCTAGGACCGTTCCGCACAGCTAGTGAATATTTTCCAGCTCTGTAGACGGGATATTTAACTAACCTCAAGATTATAAAATTTTAAAAGGAGTCTTTCTTGACTATGGCTCAAAAAACTCGAGATAAAATTCTCACGACTGCTGAAAAGCTAATCATGCAGACGGGCAATACTGATGTAACTTTGGACCAAATTGCTTCTGAACTGGGACTTTCCCATGCAGCTTTATATAAACATTTCCGCAATAAACAGGCACTCTGGGAAGCTGTTGCTTCGACTTGGTTTTACCGTGAAATTATTCAACAAATTAGTATTTCAACTGATAAATCTTCTAAGGAACAACTCCACGATTGGCTTTGGGATTTCGTTAACGCCAAAAAGAATACTTTCAATAATAATCCGCGAATGTTCGCTTTGAACACTGAATATATCGACAATAACCCTGTGGCTCTGCATAATGTACTTATCAGCGCCTATCAACAGATTAATTCAATTATGGATTATTCAGATGATAATTTTGAAAAATCAGAAATAATTCTGGCTGCTTTTTCAATTTTCACATTACCTAATTTTAAAGGAACTTGGAACGATCCAAATTACGACAAGCGCTTTGAAATGTTATGGGACTTGATTAAAGAGGGTCTCTAAACGAAAGGATGAACCAAAATGGATAGTAATACTCGAATTGCGAATACATTTGCCAGGATGCTCCGTGGTGAAAGAATCGACATGCAGAAAAATATGGTGCTATACAATTGTGGGGACCGTTCCATTCAACGTGATATGGAAATAATTCACCATATCATTAAACCCTCTGAATACTTTGACTTTCATCACAATACAAAAGATGATATTTATTATCTAACCCAAAATGACTTTTTAAATTTCGAAGAAGTACTCACAATTATGAAAGTTTTAATTGGTAGTCGAGCTTTTGGAAAAGAAGAATTAAATGAAATATCCAATAGTCTTTCTGCGCTTGTTTCTGATAATCACAAAAAAGAAATTAAAGATATGATGACAGCACTAAAAACTGGTGGCTACCTTCCCGTTAATCAAGATAATGACCTTGTGGATCGTGTTAAAAAATTTCACGATATTATCAGTAAAAAGAAGGCAATTACTTTCACCTATCGCGACAGCAATCCTGCCGGTCATTCTAATAAAATCAGAGTTGGTTTACCGTTGAGCTTATATTTTTCCGGCAATTATTTTTACGTTATTATGTACCGGTTAAATTCTGACAAGATAAAAAACATCGATGACGGTATAACCTACGTGTATCGGCTGGATAGATTCTTAGACGTTACAGTTAAACGGAAAACATTTGAGGTACCTCGGGGTAAATATGAAGATGAGGAATCAATTCGTAATAAATCCTATCGTTTAAATAGTGGCAGCGCCATCTCTTACGAATTTAACTATCGTGGTTACTACCCTGCAGCTTTGGATCAGCTGCCTAACTCTAAAGTCAAACGAACTGAATCTGGTAAAATCTTTAAAAATCCTGACGGCAGTGTTGTTGTTTATGGAAACATGTTTTTCAACGGTGCTAAGATGTGGGTCTTGGGTCAAGGTAATCTAGTTACGGTGAAATCTCCACAGAGTTTGATTGCGGCAGTTAAAAAAGAACTTCAAGAAACTTTGGATGGTTATTAATTTTTTCAATACAAAAGGACGGTCAAATTGACCGCCCTTTTTGTGTACTATTTATTCCTCTTTACGTTTAAAACCAAACCAACCAATAATTCCTAACATTGTCGTACCTAACCATGCTAGATTATTAGTTTTATCACTTGTTTGAGGCAATTTTGAACCAGTTGAAATTGTTGATGCATTAACTTTATTAATTGCATTGCTTTGGTTCAGAAGTGCCCGTGATACTGGGTTATCTGTATTCAATGATTGATTATAATTATATTTTTTATCAGATTGTGTATAACTCCCGCTTTTAGGAGCAGCCTTTATTAGATTCTGACCAATATTGATAACTCCTGAGTTATTGGAACCGAAGTCGCTATTCGAAGATGAATTATCCTTAGAATTACCAGAATTGTCAGAGCTCCCCGAGTTATCTGGATTGCCTGAAGGTTCACTTGGTGTAGATGGTTCTGTTGGTGTTGTCGGATCAACAGGTTTAACTGGATTTGTAGGCTCAGTTGGCTCAGTTTTACTACCATCATCTGAGCCAGTACCTGGATTACTTGGTTCAACTGGAGTTGATGGATTGCCTGGTTTGTCCGGTGTTTCTGGATTATCTGGTTTATCAGGCTTAATGGGCTTTGTCGGTTCGCCAGAATCCGGCTTATCAGTGTCTCCGCTAGTACTTGGAGCTTTTTTAGTATACGTTACCTGATCGGTAGTCGCGATTGTATCGTCATTTACTATTGCATCAACTTGAGTTGGTTCAAATGAATCATATCCGTCGACTTCAGGGACATCAACTTTTACATGTGTGCCGACTTGACCAGTAACGCCTTTTACAACGGGATTAGTGGCCAAATTACTTGGAATCGTGACATCAGCTGTGACCATTTCCTTGGTGAGATGAAGTTCAAGTCTATTAATTCCATACCAGCCAGTATCTTGACCGCCAGAATTCATAGTAACTTCAATCGTTACGTTTTCTCCCTGATATTTTTCTGGAAGAGTTAATGCATCGTAATATTCATTATAGGTTAGTTGAGTCCCATCAAGCGAAAAATTTAATCCTGCTAAATCTTTGTCCACCAAATTTAGCTTTTTCTCGATTGCTGTTTTGATCCCCAATGCCTGTGTATAAGTCGCATATGAATCTACTTGTAAACCGCCTTGATCAGCGAACGCCCCATCACCAATCGTACTGATATTTTTACTATTATTAATAATTTGTAAATCATTGCCTTTAAAAGCATCATTACCTAAATTATCAAGATGGCCATTGAAATCTACTCTAGTTAAACTATTACCTTCAAATGCCCTTTCACCAACATTAGTCACACTCGCTGGAACAACTAATGTATTGGCCAATTTATTGTCCTGAAATGAAGATGTACCAATCGTTATGGCCTTAGAATTTATTACTAAACCAGTAAGTTTATTATTAGAAAACGAATTGTCACCAATATAATTTATATTATCTGGCAACGTCAAAGTACCCTGCAAATCATTATTTTCAAAAACTGCAGTATTCAATCTAGTTAGCGAATTGCTTAACTTTACACTAGTAAGTTTATTATTAGCAAACGCTTGGTCACCCATTTGTGATATCTGGTCTGGTAACGTCAATTCACCAGTAATTTCGTTATTTTCAAAAACTCCAGTATTTAGCACTGTTATCTTATTATTCAATTTCAGACCAGTAATTTTATTGTTGGCAAAAGCATGATCACCCATTTGTACTATCTGATCAGGCAATGTCAGTTGATCAGTAATTTCGTTATTCTCGAAAACCCCAGTATTAAGTACCGTCAACTTATCATTAAAGTTAACTCCTGTGATTTTGTTATTAGTAAACGCATGGTCTCCTAATCCTGTTAGATTCTCAGGTAATGTTATGACTCCACCAATTTGATTATTTTCAAAAACTGAAGTATTAATATTTTTAAGACTTTTACCCAAAGTTAATTCAGTTATTTGATTATTTTCAAAAGCTTCATTGGCAATATCAGTTGTTTTATCAGGAATAACTAATTTATCAATATCATTATCTTTAAAAGCAGAATCATTAATTTGAGCAACCTGATTCAAATCAACATCCGTCAACCTGTTATCCTCAAACGCATTATCACCAATCGACCAAATACCATTGGGAAAACTAACTGAAGTCAACTTGTTCCCTTTAAAAGCACCCTGTGAAATCCACTGCAAATTATTACCCAGAGTAACCGAAGTCAAGCCGTCCACGATCGACAAGTTATCATTGCTACTGCCGTCATTATTAAAAGCATTATCACCAATTGCGATAACTGGTTGCCCATTGTAAGTATCCGGAATCGTAATATCCGTTGAATACTTGGGAGCAACTCCACCATTAGCAGCCTTTTGAGCCGCACCGGTATATCCAGTTACAGTGTAATAACCATTAGCATCTTTGCTAAAGCTGAAATCAGATGTTTCGTCAGTATCCTCTTGGACTTTGTTATCCGCTACATCAATTGATTTATCAGTATCATCAGTCTTCGTGACATCCAAAGTTGAATTCTCTTCTTGAGAGCCCTTATCCATTGCGGCATCAGAATCATCTCCAGATTCTTCATCCCCAGTATCAGACTCTGAAACACTTTTATCTTGGGTATCTGAATTACCACCAACAGTATTTCCAGCTTGAGTATCAGATGTACTTTCATCCTCAGTCTTTGACTCAACAGAATCACCAGTTTGTTTACCAACGCTAGAAGAATCATCGGAATCGCCTGAAGTACTATCACTTTCAGAATCATCCTCGACAACTTCTTTATCTGGATCATCTGCAACAACGACTGCTTTATTACCTGAACCGGATGTTGGATCCGCTTTAACATTGGTTTCCGCCATCATACCAGCACTCAAACCGACTAACGTGGCGCTGGCTACCAATAAATTGCGCTCAATTTTACGTGTATTTATCAATTAAAAAATACCAATCACCCGTATATTCACAGATGTCCTTTCGTTAATATAAATTAATTTATACAAGACGATATTAATCTTAACATAATTACTTAAAATCACTTTATAAAAAGGTATCTTTATAAATATGACTAAATTGTGTTAATCTGTGCCAATCATTCATAAAGAAAACTATTTTTATTTAAACTTATGACAAATTCTACTTTGATGATCCACGTCATACGAAAAATCATCAAATATATTTTACCTACTGGACTAAGTATAAAGCTACTTCAACTTCTAGTTAAACCCTTTGAGGACAAGAAAAAAGAGAAACGCTACGCGTTTCTCCTGGGAGTTTGTATCATATTTCATTATCTAAAATGTATCTATAACCATTAGCAAGTACATTATAACAGCATTGCCAAACTATTTCATGTATTCGAACTGTATTTCCTAAAAATCAACTAAATTTAGATAATCTATTATTTGATAAATGCAACAATAAATTATAAATCGCACTGATGCTTATATTTTGACGATATTAGGCCTATTTTGGATCAAAGTTTTGCGAATAAAAAACTGGAAGATGAATACGATCGGCAAACTGCTGACTTAGCCCACAAACGTTGGATTAAAGACGACAAGAAGACCGTTTCCATGGAGGACATAATGGAAGAGTTTGCCAATCTTTCGTAAGTTATAAACTTTGATTCAAGCACGATTGATAACCATCAGGCCCAATCAATGATTCACTGGCTATGTCATAATATCGATGGTATTGATGAACTTAAAACGAACTTAAAACAATTAGCTATCCACTTGTGGGTGGCTTTTTTGTTCGAATTTTAGAGTTAGTGATTGTTCAATTATCATTTCAAAAAATAAAAAGACCTAATCCTACAAATAATAGAATTAGGTAAATTTCAAATAATTAAATTTTTGAGAGTCTTTTTACTACAGATGAAATTTTCGGATTATTTAGAATTTCGTTTGTATTCTTTTTAATCTCATCTTTATCATTAAATAATTTCTTTGCAAAATCTTTTTTCGATGTAGATTTAATCAAGTCATTTTTAGATAGTGGCTGTTTTAAATTATATGCAGGCATTTTCATAATAAAGACCTCTTTCGTATTAGTGTAATGAATAATCGAATCAAAGTATAATTTGTTGTGCGCATAAAAAAGCCCCCTCCCTCAATCGAGAGCCATTTCTGGAAAAACATCGAATGAGAGAGGAGAAATTTAAATGACTAATGCTAGTTGAGTGTTATTGCAGTAACACTCGGAGTGAAATTCTATCAATTAATAGTAACTTCGAAATAATACTATCATGTTGCCTTATCTTTTGAAACACAAAAGCTTACTTCAATAACTTTCCATGATAACCTTCAACGTGAGTCTCATAGTGTTCAGACTTATCTTTAATAAGATCATAAGTATGCTGAATTTCATGGAGACGTTTAGCAATCGTATCCAATTGTTCACGCAACAAGTCTTTTCTCGCCTCGAGCGTAGCATCACCCTGTTTGAATAACGTGATATATTCGATTAAATATTCAATACTTACTCCAGCATCACGCATACACTTGGCAAAATTAATCCATTCAAGATCTTCTTCATCATAGTCTCGATAGCCTGCTTCATTGCGGCTTACTGGAGGAATGGCACCCTCACGTTCCCAATAACGTAATGTATCAGCTGGAATATTAAATTTAGCAGAAACTTCTTTTATTCTCATAATGACCACATTTTACCATGGTTGGTCGGTTGGACCTACTGTAAACTCACTAACATTTGTATCGGCCGGTTGGTCAATCGCAAAAGCAATCACATTGGCTACACGCTCAGGACTAATTTCATATTCATCATAAAGAGCTTGAGCACCCTTCAAAGTTTTCTTGTCAGTCGTAGTAGATAACAATTCAGTCTTAATAGCTGCCGGATAAATTGTTGCTGTACGGATATGACTGTTTTCTTGAGCAGATTCCATTCTCAAAACTTCCATTAAATCACGGACAGCCCACTTAGTAGCACCATAAACTGCACCACCTGGATAGGCTTTGAGACCAGCAACTGACGATGTTGTTATAACATGACCAGATTTTTGTGCTTTGAATGTTGGCAAAACTGCTGCGATTCCATTGAGGACACCTTTGATATTAACGTCAACCATGCTATTCCACTCATCGGTCTTCAATTCAGATAATGGTGAGTTAGGCATCAATCCAGCATTCAAAAAGATAACATCCAGCTTACCAAAAGTATCCTTAGCAAATTGAACAATTTTTTTATTAGCTTCTGCATCAGTCACATCGATTGTTTGATAAACGGCAGTTCCACCGTCTGATTCAATTTCTTTAACCAATTGTTGAAGCTTGTCCTCACGACGAGCACCTAAAACTAATTTTGCACCTTTACTTGCCAATAGTTTAGCTGTTGCGGCTCCAATACCAGATGAAGCACCTGTAATTAAAACAACTTTATCTTTAATCATATTTAAAACATCCCTTCGAAATTCGATAACCAAATACTAAACCTTTGAGTCGACTTCAAGGCAAGAGATATTTTTAAATAATTTTTTTATTCACGGATACCTTGTTGGGCATGGATTACGAGAATTATTTTGCACGGTTATTATTCCAACATCAAAATACGTGTGCCGTGCAAAATTTGTGCAAAGTAACTTCAAATTTCTCTATTTTTCTTCAAAACAAAAAGAGCTAAAAGCCTCTGTATCAGCTTTTAGCTCTTCTTTGATTTTCTTTAAACCACTCAATATGCCGTGTGCAGGAGTCGAACCTGTGACCGCCGGTTTACGATACCGATGCTCTACCAACTGAGCTAACACGGCTTAATAAAAAAATTACACCTAATTCCTATGAACTAGAAACTAGATGTAATTTATTTGACACCTAGGTAAATCCTAAGTATTTTCAACTCCGGTTGTCAGACTCGAACTGACGACAACCTGATTAACAGTCAGGTGCTCTACCAACTGAGCTAAACCGGAATAATTTAACAGCTCTTTAACAGAACTATTAAATTTTATCAATTTATAGACTTGAGGTCAATAACTATTTGGCATTTTCTTTAGTAATTTTTGTTACGCCACCCATGTATGGAACCAATACATCAGGAATAGTTACAGAACCGTCTTCGTTTTGATAATTTTCAAGGATTGCGGCAACAGTACGACCAGCAGCAAGACCTGAACCATTCAATGTGTGAGCCAACTTAGTCTTACCATTTTCGTCACGATATCTAATGTGAGCACGACGAGCTTGGAAATCAAGACAGTTAGAACAACTTGAAACTTCACGATACTTGTCTTGGGCAGGCATCCAAACTTCAAGGTCATAAGTCTTAGCTGAACTGAAACTGGCATCCCCACTTGAAAGCACGATAACGTGATATGGAAGTCCCAATTGTTTCAAAATGTTTTCTGCATTAGCAGTTAATTTTTCTAGTTCATTGTATGATTCTTCAGGTTTTGAAACTTTAACCATTTCAACCTTATTAAATTGGTGCATTCTGATCAAACCACGAGTATCACGACCAGCTGAACCTGCTTCAGAACGGAAGCATGGTGTCAAAGCTGTAACATACTTAGGCAAATCTTTTTCATCCAAAATCTTGTCAGCAAAGTAGTTTGTCAAAGGAACTTCGGCTGTAGGAATCAATGTCAAAGGATTTTCGTCAACTGTAACGGTATAAACATCTTCAGTAAACTTAGGGAATTGACTTGTACCAAACATGGCGTTGTTGTTAACCAAGTATGGAGGGATTACTTCTGTGTAACCTTCCTTTTGGTGTTGATCCAACATGAAGTTATAAACAGCACGTTCTAGACGAGCACCCATTCCGATATAGTAAACGAAACGTGAACCAGCAACTTTAGTAGCTTGTTCAAAGTCCAAGATACCTAGTTCTTCACCGATATCCCAGTGATGACGAGGCTTGAAACCTTCTGTAGGAATAGCGCCGACTTTTCTGATTTCAACATTTGTGCTGTCGTCAGGGCCAACAGGAACTGAATCATCAGGAATGTTAGGTAGACGAACTAAGATATAGTTCATTTTGCCTTCTGCTTCTTCAAGTTCAGCATCGATTTTCTTGATATCAGCACCGACTTGTTTCATAGCAGCAATTTCGTCACTAGCGTCTTCTTTATTACGTTTCTTAGTAGCGATACCTTGAGAAACATCGTTACGCTTCTTCTTTAAAGTTTCAGTTTGAACAAGTAAATCACGACGTTTTTCATCGTATGAAAGTAATTCATCGATTTCGTCAGCTGTTACGCCACGTGATGATAGTTTGTTCTTGATAAAATCAGGATCTTTTCTGATTAGTTTGATGTCTAACATGTGTTTTTTCTCTCCCTTGTTGTTTTTTGTTAATGCGTTACTTATGATTCTATAAGCTTGCCTGAATTATATAGGCAGTGGCTCTAAAACGAGCTACGACAGGGCAACTCCTTCCGCTTTTCATAGTTATGTGCATCGCCCGCAAAGTTCGGCGTGCAATCCACATAACTACGAAAATGCTCAGGAGCTAACCGCCCTGTCTTCGCTCTCTGAAATAAAAAAATAGCCGAATCATCCCCAATAAAGGGACGAATCGACCATTCGCGGTACCACCCAGTTTCAGCGTATATCAAATACACTGCACTTTCAGATTTTATCGGATCAAACCGAACGGCATTACCCGTCACCAGAATGCTGGAATAAAAACCATAACGATTTACACCAACCATCGTCTCTCTGAAAGGTTTTGTGAGTAGGCACTCTCTTAGCTTTTATATTCTTTGTTTATCATAATTTAATTTCTAATAAATTTCAACTAGTAGTGGCCACCATTTTTGGTTGCTTTGACATCTATATCTTCTAGCTTGATGAACTTGGTCTTATATCTAATCTTATAATAGATCCAGCAAACGAAGAGAATAATCAAACCACTATAACTGATCAAAAGTCGACCAACGTTGAAGTTAACCATTGAACGGACGTCTTGACCAAGGATAATAATAATACCTAAAACGATTGCCAATAAAGGTCCGAATGGGAACCATTTTGCTTTATACTTCAAATCGTCCAAATCATAGCCCTTATATACGTAGGCTTTTCTGAAACGATAATGTGAGAAAGCAATTCCCAACCATGCAATAAAACCTGTTAATCCGGAAGCTGCAACTAGCAATTCATAGAATGAATCACCGTACAAACTTGTGAACAGGGCAATACCACCGACTAAAGCTGTCAATAATAGTGAAAATACTGGAACACCACGGCCATTAGTTCTTTGGAAAGCCTTTGGTGCCATGCCATTTTTACTCATTGACCAAAGCATACGACTAGCAGCGTACAATCCTGAGTTTGCGGCTGAAATAACTGAAGTTAAGATAACCGCGTTCATGATACCAGCAGCTAGTGGAATACCAACTTTTTTGAAGACGATAGTAAATGGACTGATAGCAATATCGCCAGCGCCTGAACCTAGCAAGTTAGGACTTGTATAAGGAATCAAAGCACCAATAACGGCGATTGACAAAATATAGAATAATAAAATTCTCCAGAAAACCTGTTTGATAGCCTTAGGAATACTTTTTTCAGGAGTAGCTGATTCACCGGCTGTAATACCAATTAGCTCAGTCCCCTGAAACGAGAACCCGGCAACAACGAAGACGCTTAGGATTGCCGGCACGCCCCCAACAAATGGAGCATGTTTATAAGTATAGTTTGAAAGTCCAACGGAACCATGTCCGCCTAAAATACCCATAATAGTTAAAACACCACAGATCAAAAAGATAATTACGGCGGTAACTTTAATTGATGACAACCAATATTCTGTTTCACCAAATGAACCAACCGAAATGAAATTGATAATCAAGAGTACAATCATGAACGTCAAACTGACTTTCCACGACGACAAACCTGGGAACCAATACTTAACAACTAAAGAAATAGTGGAGAGATCAACCGCCAAAGTAATCGCCCAGTTGAACCAGTAATTCCAACCTAGTGCAAAACCGAAGGCAGGATCAATAAATTTTGTAGCATATGTTGCAAAAGACCCAGAAACTGGCATATAAGTTGCCATTTCTCCCAAACTAGTCATCAGGAAGTAAACCATAATACCGATAGCCACATACGCTATCAAGGCACCCCCCGGACCAGCTGTTGAAATTGAAGAACCACTTGCAACGAACAAGCCGGTACCGATTGAGCCACCTAGCGCAATCATCGACAAGTGACGAGTCTTCAACGACCTATTCACATCATTATTTTCCATCTTTCATTCCCCTTTTTGGACATAAAAAAAATCCTTATTATCAGAGGAACTACCGACAATAAGGATTATAATTATCCCATTAATCAATAGCTCAACGCGTTGAGAGGGCGTAGAACAACGGGAACTTCCGAGGATTTACCTAGCTTAGCGAATTGCGCACGATTTTGTGCGTGATTTGCTAAGCGTAGTAAACCACAGGAAGTTGTTGTTCGAAGCCCGTTTTGAAACACGACAGTCTACTGCCTATTAAGCAATAGCCCAATCAAATTACCAAGTAGGGATAATTGATTTCGGCAAACTTTCCTTTCATATTTTTTCAAAGTACCCTATCCGCACTCCAAAATATTAATAATAAAGATTGCACCTCTATCTGATTACAAAACATTATAAATAAATGTTAAGATAGTAGCAAGTAGTGTTTCGTATATTATTAAATTAATTTAACGTTACCGGGGGAAGACAAATGTTGGAGCAAATTTTCTTAGTTAAGCAAGATGTCGAGAAATACCGCATGCTTACCGTTATAAAATCATTACCTCCTCGTGAAGTAAACTTAAGCAACATTAGTAGTAGACTAGAATTTACATACCAGAAAACTTACAATATTTTCCAAGCACTGCTGGAAGACTTAGCTGATGTCACTCCCGATATTGACCCCGCCGATACTAAAATCGAGTCAATTGACTTCACTAAGATTTCAATCGATACCTACCGACTATATCTGGTTAAGAATTCGATTGTTTTCCAAGCTTTCAACTATGGTTTAACCAGTGCCAATCCTTCGTTTGAGAGTTTTAGTAATGAACACTTTACTAGTAAATCGACCCTCAACCGTCGGATGTCACAATTCCGTGCTTTCTTAAAAAACTTTGGTCTCAAAATCTCCAACTCGACACTTGAGATCAAAGGAAATGAAAAGAATATTCGTTGGATGGCATACTATGTCTATTGGTACACATACCATGGTCAAGAATGGCCATTCAGCCTAATTCAAGAGAGTTCAATCGACCAAATTATTGGACATACTGGGATCACCTTCAACAATCCTATCGTGCATTTCCAACTTAAATATTATTTGGCCATTTCGAGAATTCGTTTAATCAAACGTAATTACATCGAAGACTTGCCATATTATAGTGATGTCTTTGGTGACCAAAATCTTGGCGAAGATATTTTGACGCATGAAGATTATCCAATCGTTCCCGTCAAAGCTTTGGATAATGAAAATAAGTTGGTCAATCTATTCAGGAAGACCGCCTTTCAACCAAGTGATACCGCCTTTGAGCAACCAATCAACGCCAACGCCAGAATTAACCCTAAATTCTATGCGCTCGTTTATCACTTTATAGATTTCTTGAAGGAACACTATCACGACGATATGACAGTCTACCATGATCAACGGACTCTGAAACATATCATGACCTACGTAACACGTGACGTTGTCTTCTATTACATCATGGCACCATATTCATTGATGCATTTGGATACCATGTATATGAGCGATTCCTAGCAGACATATACTGATCTTTACAAAGATATTTATACTTTCTTCTCCAATATCGATCAAAATGAATTTCCGGGAATTTATAATGCGGCCGAGCTGATTTCGAGAAATCTGTTCCAAGTCTTGCCAAGCTATATTTCCACCATTCGTGCGGAAGATATTATCAAAGTTAAAGTCTTAATCGATCCGGGCAATCAGGCTGCCGAAGTTGTCTTGAGAAATATCAGAACCCTCGCCTTCGTGGAAATTGTTCCTAATGAAGAATTCGAGGACGTTGATGTTTTGATTACATCGTTGGATGTCTTGCCATTGGATATTGAAAAGAAGAAGTATCCTGAAGATTTGAAAGTCATTTCATGGGATATTTCATCAGTTCGTCCCGATTATATCTGGTTATTGATTCAATTAAATCAGATTTATGTCCGCAAATTGAAGAACAAAATTGAAAGTAGTAAAAAGAAAAAAGTCTTATAAAAGCTTGATATAAAAGACATTTGAAATCCTTTTTGATTTTAAATGTCTTTTTTTGTTGCATTTTAAAACTAGAGAACTATAATCGTATTTGTAGATTGATAGTGAGTACTCACTATCACACAAAGGAGAGGATATTATGTTTACAACAATATTTTGGATTTTAGCAATTTGGTTTATCGTCAATGTTATTTGGATGTGGTTTAAGACCGACGACCAAAACTTCCAGAAAGCTTTTGCTTGGATCAATGTAGTTGCAGTCATCGTGGGATTTTGGGTTTACTTCGGCGTTGCCAAAGTTAGTGGCATCGACACATGGTTCAATATCTTGAACTACGTCAACATCGTTCTTGCCATCGTACAATTTTACTTTGGCTACAGAAACAACAGTTCTATGAAACATGCATAAAGAAATTTTTTAGTTTTACCTCTTGAGTTCCATTTAGGATAGAATGGAACTGAGCCGTCTCCGGTTACGAGAATATTCTCATTCCCGGAGACAAAAAATAATTAATATAAGAGGCAAACATATGGATAACCAATTTGATCTTTATCTCGAAGCAGAAAAAACTGAAAAACTGACACCGAAGCAAAAATTGATTTTCCAATCGGCCATTGATCTCTTCTCGATTCGTGGCTATGCCAATACCTCGACCAAAGAAATTTCTGAACATGCAGGCGTTTCTGAAGGCAGCATTTTTCGTAAGTTTAAGAATAAAGAAGAATTACTGATGGCCATTTTGACACCATTGACTCAAAAAATTCTACCCCAGGATTTGAATCAGTTTTCTCAAACAGCTTATCAAAATGGTAATCTCAATTTGAAATATTTCTTGAACTCAATGATTAATGATCGCATCGGCCTCTTTAAGTACAACCATAAGATAATGAAGATTTTTTTAAATGAGTTTATCTACGATCAGGAAATCCATGACCGTTTGATTGAGAGCATTCCTAAAAAATCATTTAAACAGTTCAATGAGGTGTTGGATGAACTGAAGAGCAAACATTTGCTGATTGATTGGGACAATCTTGAAATCTTCAGATTCATCGCCTCAAATATTTTAGGATACTTGATTCAACATTATATTATCGTTGACCCTAATAAGTGGGACGAAACTTTAGAAATCAGCCACGTTACTGATTTTATCGTTAGGGGTTTGACTCCTAATAAATAGTTTATCTAAAATAGCATCACCTCTGTACATAAGAAAAGCGTTGGAATCTTTTATAAAAGACTCCAGCGCTTTTTTAATATTCTTGAACTTTATCAGCACTAACAAATTCATTGGTTGCGACACGATAATATTTATCATTATTGATGTAAATATATCTATCTGTATACCAGCCGCTATTTGCTTGCAATGCACGATCAGTTACCGGCTTACCACTTGCTGTAACCAAACTAGCAATCGAATCAGCATTTACCAAAACATTAGCTGCGTGACCGTGATAAATATAAACATCATCGGCTTTAGCCCATTGATTTGTCGCTACACGATAGTATTTATCACCATTTAAAGTCATTGTTTCGTCGGTGAACCAATCACTGCTTGGAGCCAACTTTCTATCTGTTAATTCCGTACCAGAATCATCATACAATTTGACTTCTGGAGAATCATTATAGGTGCCTAAAGTTCCATTGATACTCTCTGGTTCATTGTTTTCAGGCTTAACTTCATTTGAACTGGAACTGGAGTGAGAACCAGAACTGAAATTATTATTTTCTTCAGGTTCGTATAATATATGAAAAATATATTTTGTTCCGGAATAAGTATCACCGCTTGCCTCAAACACTTTAATATAATAATCAATAAGCATTCTAACGTCGGATTCAATTTTGCTTACCGTAACGCCATTATATTCAGCAGGATCGTTCAAAATAAAGCTACCCATTCCTACTGTTGCACCTTCTTCTGGTGGATATGGAATTAGTTCAAAATAACTTATTTCACTAAGTGGTACACCATCAGAATAAGTAATCATTTTTCTATTATCTGGCAAATCGCTAAGTTCCTCTGAGTAATCTATTCCCGTATAATCCGTTTTTCCAAGTGGAATATAAAATGTATGAGACTTGTTTTCCGTACCAGCTGTATTTGTTTCAATCACCTGGATAATAGCCTGTTTTTTAGGTATTGGAACTACACCTTCGTCATCCTTAGTCAATAAAACCCTGCCATCATAACCCGCATAATAATCATCCAATGAAATATTACTTGGTACTTTTGATGCATCAAAATGTGTTTGAAAATAAGTGTATGGTGGCTGAGTATATTCTTCGCCAGTGTAGAAAACTTTTGAATGATCATCTTCGGCAACAAATTCTTCTTTAAATTTCATGGGCAATTCATAATCCCATTTCCAAGTCACTTTACTACGATTACCTGATAATCCATTATACATATTCTGCAATCTTTGGGAGATTTTTATATCATTCACCTTAACTTTTGCATCATCAGATTTCACAGCAATCCATGCAACAGCAATCGGAGCAGAGCCCGTAAATAAGCTCTCATCTATAGGAATCTCCAAGGCAGAATTTAGCAAACAATTTTGTGGTGATAAAGTTAACTCTTGTAAATTCTTATCACCATAAAATAAGTCATCAACACCGTTATTTTTAATTCCTGACATATCAATATTTGATATATCCAATGATGTTAGTATGTCATCTCTAGCAAACATATATTTAAAAACAAGTTTGGATTTATCAGAAACGCTTGTTGAATTAATATTTTTAGGTAATATCAAACTCTCCAGATTTACTGCACCATAAAACATTTCTTCAAAGTTACTTCCCCTAATCCAATTCCAATTAGAAATATCCAAGCTCTTCAAACTATCATCGATAAGGAACATGTCTGAAAAATTTTCGACATTGGATACATCCCAATTATTTAAATCCTGTTCTCCAAAATTACCAGATTTTCTAAATAAGTAACTCATATCAACTGTGTTTGATGTATCCAGCTTATCCAATCCTGTAAATTGCTTAACATTACTAAAGTCAGCAAATAACCCTGAGATGCTTTTTCCAGTAACAACCTTTTTTGTGATTGAAATTTTTGTAATTTTATCCTTATCGATGCCAGCTGTATTCCATGGATTCTTGTTATTTTTAAATTCCGGATCAAACTCTTGTACATACGAAGTATCCTTATTTAAAGTTCCACCATTAATTGTCAAAGTAGTTCCGTCTTTGCTTAAACTACAGTCAATACCCCAGTCACCAGTGTCAATTGGCTCACTATCATCAGTAACATCATCATTTTCTTGTGGTGTTACGGGTTGGGTTGTAGTACCTTCTGGCTGAGTTGCAGGATTCTCTTGTTCATCTGGCTTTGCAGATGGCTCCCGTGTTTCAATAGCAGATGTCATGTCATCTTTATCTGGAGTCTCCTTTTCTTGTGGTACATCAGCATTCTGACCACTAGCATCTTCTTTAGTTTGTTCAGGCTGAGTAGTTGGATCAGCATTCACATCTTTGTCATCATTCTGTGGCTGTTCAACTGATTCCGAAGTAGCTTGGCTAACTGGTGTCAAATCAATTGTATCAGCTTGAACAGTAGTTAATTGAGACACGCCAAATAAAGCTAGTCCACTTGCCAAACTCAAAGTCGACTTTACTATCCAATTCTTACCACTTTTATACATTTTTTTCTTTAATATAGCGTTTGAATATCTTTTTAATTGCTGAAATCTCAATTCCCACACCTCCTGTTTATACACATTGTACACTCTTACATGATTATGTATATACAGAATTTGTGAAGTAATTAATTTATTTTAAGTTAAAAACGTCAATAATCATTTTCGATTATTGACGTTTATTTAATATTCTTGAACTTTATCGACACTAACAAATTCGTTGGTAGCGACACGATAATATTTTTCACCGTTGATATAAGTGTATCTATCAGTATACCAGCCACTGCCTCCTTGCAATGCACGATCAGTTACATCCTTACCTTGCGATGTAACTAATCTAGCAATTGAACCCTTATTCACAAGAACATTAGCCGTGCTTGGATAGTAAATATAGATATCGTCAGCTTTGGCCCACAAGTCAGTTGCCACACGATAATATTTAACACCCTTTAGCGTCATCAGGTTGTCAGTGTACCAATCGCTACTAGGTGCTAATTTGCGGTCTTTGACAATATCGCCATTGTCATCGTAAAGTTGAACATCTGGATTATTATTGTGCGTTCCGATTTTTTCTTCAATAGCTTTGACTTCTCGATTTACGGTTGTTGTGGAAGATCCACCTGTCGAAGAACCGCCACCAGAATTGGTATTTTTTTCAGGTTCATAGACAGCATAAAAATCCACTTTGCCCCCTTCGAAACTAGTAGGTATTTTCCCATTTTCATCGACTAGACTATTAGCAAGGACTTGAATTATATCACTATAGCTACTGTAATCGGTTAATTCCATCTTTGTTAAAAGTTCTTCAGTAATATTCGTTGGATTACCAAAAAAAACAAAATAACTTTTACTTTTATCAAAAGTATCAGAATCTGCAAGAATCAACTTTTTATTCTTTAATACGTTTAACTGACCTTTAAAATCCACTTTCCCATCAACAATATTATCATTTGACATAATGATATCACTTGGGACACGCTTACCATTTTCATATACCACAAATTTAATTGCTGCTTTCGGAATTTTAACGTTAATAGATTTTCCATCTATATCCTTAGTCAAAGTGACCGGTTCTGGCTCAAATTGTATCGCATGACCACTACCTGTCGATCCAATTGCGATTAAAGCTGCCGGTTTAAATTCTGAAAAAGGTAAAACTTTATCACTACTAGTTATCTCTCTTGTTGTAATAAGAGAACCGTCATCTTCATCAACATATCGAACGGTGAAATTCATATATGGTAATTCATTCCATGTCCATTTTGCTACTTCACTATCTTTTTTATCTTTTCCATCATACATTTCCATTAGTTCTTTATTACTAGCGTTCACATCAGAATCATTATTTTTCTTCCAGCCAGCAATTCCCTGAGTAGCATCACCATCAGTTGTAAAATTAGGATTCAGTTCAGCATTAGTCAAATTATTCTTTGACGACAAAGTCAAAGTTGAAATAGATCCCGCCAAATTAAGTAATTCATTAACCTTATCTGTTTTGGACATATCTAATCCAGACAAATTAAGTGATTCTACCGAGTTATCATAGTAGAACATCCTTGAAAAATCGCTATCAGAACTACCTGAACTTAATCCAGTTGGTAAATCTATAGTTCCTAACTTCTCACAAGACTCAAACATACTCTTAAAATTCATTCCGGCTGACCATTTCCAGTTAGATAAGTCGATTCCTGTCAACTCATGATTTTGTAAAAACATGTTAGAAAAATCAGTTACCTTATCCGTTTGAAAATTACTTACATTGATTGCTGTCAAATTATTACAATTGGCAAATGCGTAACTCATATCAGTCACATTTGATGTATCAAGCTTGTCCAATCCATCAATCTCAGTGACGTTAACAAACTCCTTAAATAAACCAGAAATATCCTCTCCGGCAGTTATATTTCCGGTAATTTCAATTTTTGTGACTTCCGGTAATTTCAGATTCTCCCACTGCTTTGTATTACGTTCATCATCATAACCATAATAGTGAGTATTATTTAATTTTCCACCTGAAATTTGTAGTGTGCCATCAGAGAATTTCCAATCGACACCCCAATTACCTGAAATCTCACCAGTAGGTTCATTTTCATTTGTTACTGTTTCTGGGGCTATTTCAGAACTACTCGGCTGTTCACCAGTGTCCGCAGCGGCTTGAGTGACGGTTGATTGAGAAACACCAAATAAAAATAATCCGCCTATCAGCCCTAAAGCAGACTTGACTATCCAATTCTTAATACTTTCCTTTCTTAAAATATTCTTCGTTGACCTTTTTACTTGTTGAAATCTCAAAATCTTCACCTCCTAGGTAGACTCATTGTACACCCTTTCACAATAATATTTATATAAAAATGTAATAAAAAAAAGAGCACCAAAGTGTTCTTTAATTTAACTAATATTCTTCTACATCATCAGCACTGACAAACTCATTTGTAGCAACACGATAATATTTAGCATTGTTGATATAAGTATATCTATCTGTATACCAGCCACTATTTGCCTGAAGAGCTCGATCAGTTACAGTCTTGCCTTCAGCTGTCACAAGTGTAGCCACATTCCCTCTGTTTACCAGCACATCAGTACTGTCAGGATAATAAAGGTAAACATCTTTTGCTTTAGTCCATTCATTTGTTGCAACACGATAGTACTTAACGCCATCTAATGACATTGACTCATCAGTGAACCAATCGCTATTTGGTACAAGCTTACGATCAGTTAATTCACTGCCGGAGTCGTCGTATAATTGAACATCCGGTTTATCATAGAAAGTTCCGACTCTTTCCTCAATGCCTTGTACTTCACGGTACTGTGCTGAACTTGTACCTTTGCTATTACTATTACTAGGTAATGCTTTATATAGAAAATAAAATTTCATACCTTGTCCCATCATATCTTCTGGCAAGGAACCATCAATTGATAATGAACCAATAAGCATCTTTACAATATTTTTTGGACTAGCTTTTTCTAAATCACTTAACATACTCTCGGAAATATTTGAAGAGAATCCACTCGAATCTTGTAAATGACTACCTTTTTTAGTAGTTACATCATATGGCAAAATTTCTATATCATTAGATAGTTTATTAAGCTGACCTTGATAATCTTTATCTGTTGAAAGTTGCTTATTAATTGGAACGCGAATAGTAATTGGGGTTTTATTGCCATTTGTATCTTCCATTTCAACTTGAACCGTGTAATCTTTTCGTGGTATTGGAACCGAAATAGTCTTTCCATTCATATCTTGTGTCAAACTGATTGCTTCTGGTTTAAACGAAGCATCATAATTGTCGGGAGCAAGATTTAATGAACTTAAGGTTTCTGGTTGAAATTCATCATATTCATAATACTGTTCATTATCAGGTTTAACTGTTATGTAATCCGAAGTATAAAATGCCTTTGCTGAAGGATCATCTTGAGGAACATAACTAACCTTAAACTTTATAGGTGGTTCCCAATCCCAGGTCCAAGTTACACCATCTGGATTGGCTGTATCAACACCATTAATATTTAAAGAACTATGGCCATCATACATATTCTTCCAATCATTATCACTTTTTGCCAATAGTGTTTTACCATCAGTTCCGACAACTTTCCAACCAACGACTTTTTTGTCACCATTCTTAGGTATTTTGTTAATTTCATCATTCGAATTTTTTAAATAATTTTTATTTGACAATGTAAGTGTTGAAAGTTTATCAATTATGGTTACTTCAGCGGTTTCTGGTTCAAATGGAGCGATAAACTCAATACTATCCCATACATCCTCAGTCTCAGACATATCAAGCTTTGTTAAATTAAGCGATTGTAAACTCTGATCACTTTGGAACATTCCGTGAAAACTTTTCTTTTTTCTTTCATCGGAATTTAAATTTATTGAATTCCAAGATGTTGGTAAGGTTATATTTTTCAACGAGTCCATACCAGTGAACATAGCTGCAAAATCCATTCCTCTATCCATATGCCAATCAGGTATTGCAATTTGCGTTAATTTCCTATCTCCGTCAAAAATAGATTCAAAATTTTCAACATTGCTGACATTTAATTTATTCAAACCTTCAATGGTAGTTAAATTGGAACATTGACTAAACAAGCGTCGCATATTAGTCGTTTGTGACGTATCAAAGCCCCCTAAACCTGTTATTTGCTTTACATTAATAAAATTATCAAATAAATATTCAATATCGGATCCAGCAACTGTTTTATTATTCTCATCAAATGAAATTGTTTCAATATCACCTTTGTCAAATTCCTTCCAATAATTATCTGAAGGCCTTTCAGTAGATAAGGTTCCTCCCGAAATGCTTAAAGTCGATCCATTTACTTCCCAGTTTGTTCCTTTTACATCATTGGTAGATGTAGATACGTTAGAAGCCGTTGTACCTTGCCCCTGCTGGTTATCATCCGGTATAGCGGATCTCAAATATGCTTTAGGGGTAGTCGCAGGTGCTGACTGTTGATTTATAGGAGTATTAATTTTTCCATCATTATATTGTACGTTATCAGTATCGCTTTTTTCGACCTGACGTTGACCGATATACTGATTATTAGACGTTTTCGGTTCCACAGGATTAGTAGAATCTTCCTCGTTAACAGACTTAGTATCATCTTCCGCTTGCTTTGGTTGAGAATCCGCCACTGCTGTGGCCTGACTTACTGGTATTGAATTAGTATTCGTATCTGCCTTAACCATATTAGTTTGAGAAACACCAAGTAAAACTAATCCACCCATCAAACTAAGAGTTGATTTAACAACCCAATTTTTTCCACTCTTATACATTTTCTTTTTTAAAATCATATTGGAATTTCTTTTTAATTGTTGAAATCTCATATTCCCACATCTCCCTGATAAGCTAAGTGTATCCCTTTTGGGGAAAAAAAAAGAACCATCTTTTATAAAAAGACAGTTCTAAAATAAATTCTAATATTCTTCTACATCATCAGCGCTAACAAACTCATTTGTAGCAACACGATAATATTTAGCACTGTTGATATAAATATATCTATCTGTATACCAGCTACTTCCCGCTTGAAGTGTACGATCAGTAACATCCTTACCACTATCTTTTACTAAACCAGCAGTTGAGCCCTCATTCACACGTACATTATTTACTTTGTCATAATAAAGGTAAACATCCTTGGCCTTAGCCCATTGATTTGTAGCAACACGATAATACTTTACGCCATTTAGTGTCATAGATTCATCAGTGAACCAATCGCTATTTGGCGCTAGTTTACGGTCAATCAATTCACTGCCGTTATCATCGTATAACTTAACATCTGAAGAATCATGATAAGTGCTGATTCTTTCCTCAATACCTTCAACTTCACGGTCTACTGTTGAACCAACGCTATGACTTGAGTTGCTAGATCCATGGGATCCAGAATTACCACTATTTCCACCAGAACTACCATTAGTTGCAGCTTTATATACAAGATGAATGTTCTCAACTTGACCAGCATACTCATCGTTTACATCTATTAAAGCTAAGTCTCGAATAATCGCAGTCGCAATAGACTTTCCACTATTGGTAAATGAAATTCCATCCTTCTCATATCCCTGAAGTATTTCACTAGTTAGTGGAACCTTTTTAACTTTCCCATCTGCACTGGAAACATCATAATAGCTTTCTTCATCATTGGCACTAGAAAGCACAACGGATTTATCAGATAAATTCTTAACTAAATCAGGAAGTTCACTGGTAACAGTTGCGTTAGAACTAGCTATTTTCAAATTAAAGCTTGTATCATTTCCAAGTGACTTCTTGTTGGTATCTGATTCGGTTATATTAACTTTCAGCGGATTATAAGGGGCATAATAAACTAAATGAAATTCAGATGTCACACCGGCAAGATTTTTGTACATACCCTCATCATTCATATTTCCGGTTATTTCATTATACATAAAGTTTTTCCCATTATTAGCATAACTTCCCAAAACTGCATTCATCCAATCTTCATAAAGTGCCATATTTGAAGCAGTAGAACCATCTCTATCGGAAAATGAACTAGATGGTTTCAAAGGTCTATTCGTCGAAACATTTTTTAGCAATTCATCAAAATCAGTTTTTGCGACTGACGGATCATGAACAGGTAATGAAAAATCTATTTCACCAATTGGGTTACCATCTGCATCCTTAATTGGATCACCATTTTCATCAGTCTGAATAATTTTATAGTTCATAGGAGCAAAAGTTTCTGGATCAGTATCAACTGCGGTATTTTTTTCAGTATTCGCTGATTCTGCTGTTGTCTCCGCATTAACAATCGTTAAATTCGAAATGGCAAATAAAAACAAACAACTTATTATCCCCAAGCCAATTTTAATCAACCAACTATTATACTTTTTTCTTCTAAATTTCATATTCATTTGTTGAATCATTATGACACCACCCTCAATTAATCTAATTTAAGCACCATATTTTTATTTTAATAATAAAAGTTAATAAAAAAGCCATCCTCAAATTGAGAATGACTTAAATTTATTTCTTATGACGTGAAGATCTGCTTTCACCATCACTACCAGAACGGCTAGTCTTATTAGGATTATCAGGTTTCTTAGGCAATCTCAAATTCATCTTGCCACGGCCACCCTTAGGTCCATCGCCTTTATTACGTTGTGAATAATAGAGATACATCCACACAACCACACCAAGCAACACAATGATTCCGATAATAATACCGATCCACTGTTTGTTATGCGACTGTGGTTTAGGCTTGGCCGCATCATTGACGTTATCGACTTGTCTCTGCTTAACCGTAATCGTATAGTTAAACTCTTTGGCAAAGCCATTCTCATTCTTCAACGAAATATGTGCTTTATACGTACCAGCATCTAATTGCTTAATTGGAATGAAGTAGTCAAATTGCGAATTAGGAGCGAACTGCAGGTTATCTGCGGAGTAGTGGGTAACTTTACTACCATTGGTTATTTCGGCCTTCAAGGACACCTTATTGACGTTTATCGGTGCTGTATTGTCTAACTTGTAAGCAATACCAGTTGAACCTGCCACTGCCTTAGGAGCAGCTGAAGTCAAATGCATGTCAGGCATAACTCCATCATCTTTAGAACGGAGAACAACACCTTTAACATAGCGAACCTGATTCTTAATATTGATATTCTTAGATTTAGTTGGACTAACAGATGCGGTCGTTGTAACGCCACCTAAGATAATACCGGCATATTCAGAACTGGGCGATTTAACTTTAAACTCAACCGTCTTATTCTCACCATTTGCCAAAGTGACAACTTTTTTACGCTTACCTTCAACTAGAGATGTCAGAGATGGCAATTTAGACTTGTACAGCTTCGTGTTGTACTTATCGTAACCAATTACACCAGAGTCGGCAGTATAGGCGTTGTTGACCTCGGCAGTGACCGTAATCGGCTTACTACCAGTGTTAGCAATCAAAACCTTGAGCGTCTGCTCTTTATTAGGCGTAACCTTCAAGTCGAAATAAGATTCGTCTTTGTTAACTTGATTGTCTGGCAAAATTGCTTGAATAGCATAAGATTTGTCAGGTGCAGCTTTCACCGTAGTTGCGAATGGCAAAAGTGTTGTGATCAATAGTAATAACGCTGAAAAAAATACAATAAATTTTTTCTTCATACTTTTTAACTCCTACCTGAATACCAAATGGCCCAGAAAATAAGGAAAATAATCGATACTAGGACACAGACAATCAGAATGTACGTCGTGGTCTTGTTATAAATCAGACCCTTACAACGCTTGTTGATGTTGTTAGCTTGGTCTTGAGTAATCGTGTAAGTCTTGTGGAAAGTCCAAGTTGCTTTACCACTGCGAGCCGCACCTTTTACTACATAGGTTCCGGCCTTGATTGGGGTGGTATTTTGATCAAAGTCTACTGGAATTTTAGAATTGGGAGCTACCTTGGGATAGGTTAAATCAGCAGTCATAGTCTTATCACCTAGGTTAAACCTGTCTAGCCAACTCTTTCGTTTTACAGTCATGTGGACTATTACATTTTTCATTATACCTGGTTCTTTGTTTTGAAGGTTGATGATAATGTGTGGCTTTTTTGCTATTACATCAAGTGCTAAATTGTGTAGTGTCACAATTCCACCAACTGGCTTATTGGAATCCGTTATCCAAACTGGAACGTCAGCATTACCTCCAACTTCACGACCCACGGAATAAATATTAAATCCACCTAAAATCAAATTATCAATTTTACCATCAGGTAATTTAATTTTAAAACTTACATCTTTGGTTTTTCCAGCCTTTAAATTTACAGTCTGTGCTTTTGTCATATCAGCAAAAGCGTACTTCAAACCATACTGACCAGCCTTAACATTATCAGTATAGACAATTTTTCCATCCATAGACGTCGTAGCATTAGTTGGAACAACTCTTAAACGTAATTGTCTAATACCAAAGTTAGACAAAGAAATTTTTACCGTTCTGGTTGATCCAGGCTTTCCAATTATTTGAAATCTATCACTAATATTTGAGTCTCCAATCAACGGTGTTACCGTAACACCATCAATGTCCGCCTTTGCAGTTTGAGACATGGATATAAAACTTACTATTGTAAAAAGTATTATTGATATTAAATATACAGTTTTCTTTCTCATAATTATCCTCTGAATATCACTTCTAACATCTATAATACTAAAAAAGCCGTTCCAAGTCTTGGAACAGCCTAATTTATTTATTAACGACGACGTCTTCTTGTTTGAGTTCCACCGTTATTATTGTTATTGCCGTTATTTCCATTGTTATTCTTGTTATTATTTCTTCTACCTAGGTAGATACCTAATCCTAAAATAATAGCTAATGCAAGAACAGCTAATAAAATATATAGCCACAGATAATTTGGCTTGATACCGGCAAGTTTATTGTACTTTGCAGCATCGTTATTAGTAATTGTGAAATCTTTATTAAGAGTCCAACCTTTAATTCCGCCAGCCGTCTTGTAAGTTAATTTCAAATGATAGTTACCTGCTTGAAGTGTTTTATCTCCCCAAGAAATTTCATAATTATAATTTGAAGTTGGAGCAATATTCTGATCACCAGCAGTAGTAGTGATTTTAAATTTCTTATCACCCTTCTTCGTAACAACAGCCTTAGAATCTAAGGTACCTGTATAAGCATTGGTTGAATTATGAACGTTTGCTAATACACCAGGCTTTAGACCATTAGATGCAGTCATTGTTCCTGGCCTTACAGCTGTTACTGAATATTTGGCTTCTTCCTTTTCTTTGCCCTTTTGGTGTATTTGAATCGGAATAGAATAACTGAACTTATTCTTAATCAATGTTCCGTTTGAAGAAACTGTTCCTTTAGCCTTTTCTTTATATGGATAAACTGTAACACCACCCATTAAATATCCACTAAAGGACTTTTTAGGTACAGTTATATTGAACTTAAGTGTTGCTGCCGTTTTACCTGGCACACTGAATACCTGTTTTTGAGGAGAAGCAGTATCTTTAGCCTGTATTTTAAGTGAAGAATCAGTAACTTTAGACTTATCATATCTTATTTGTCCAGCATTGTTAGTATAGGCAGTATTAACCATATACATAAACTTTCTTGTATTGCTAGCCTTGTTCATCACTAAAAGTTGTAATTGAACATCTTGGCCTGGATTTCCATCTATCATGTAAACCCCAGAATCTATATTAAGTGCATCGGTATTATCCCCAACTGGTTTTAAAAAATATTCACCCGAAGTAGCTTGAACATTTGTTCCTCCTGAGAATACACCAAGTACCATAGCCAAAAGAAAAAAGAAAAACATTATCAATTTATTTTGCTTCTTTTTCATTAATCTAATCCTCCAGTAATAAAAACAATTATTATACAAATATATTATAAAACTAAAGGTTGAAAGCACAAAAATAGATCACACCTCTTGAGCCACTTGAGATGTGGTGGAAAAAATAGTTTTTTTCAATGCGAAGCATTATCTAGTTGCCTGATAAGGCCACTAGGTAATGCTTTT